>NZ_JAYGQU010000002.1:0-253174 GCF_035012985.1 Polynucleobacter sp. MG-28-Ekke-A2
GTGTTGAAATGTTCCGCAAATTGCTCGACCAAGGTCAAGCAGGCGATAACGTTGGTATCTTGTTACGCGGTACAAAACGTGAAGAAGTTGAGCGCGGCCAAGTATTGGCTAAGCCAGGTTCAATCACTCCACATACTCACTTTACAGCCGAGGTTTATATCTTGGGTAAAGATGAAGGTGGTCGTCATACTCCATTCTTTAACAACTATCGTCCACAGTTTTACTTCCGTACTACGGACGTAACTGGTTCAATCGAGTTGCCAAAAGACAAAGAAATGGTGATGCCTGGTGATAACGTTTCGATTACCGTAAAACTCATCGCTCCAATCGCGATGGAAGAAGGTTTACGTTTTGCGATCCGTGAAGGTGGCCGTACTGTTGGCGCTGGCGTGGTTGCAAAGATTTTGGCTTAAGTAGTAAGTTTTAATTAGTAAAAATATTTAGCGGTTTGCTAACCGGTGACATCAGTGCTGCTGATGTCACCGAGCTCTTTAGATGTATAACGTGGCAGCACCACAACGCTCTTTGGAATTAATATGCAAAACCAAAAAATTCGTATTCGCCTTAAAGCATTTGATTACCGTTTAATCGACCAGTCTGCAGCTGAAATCGTTGATACAGCTAAGCGTACTGGTGCAGTTGTTAAGGGTCCAGTTCCTTTGCCAACCCGTATTGAGCGTTTTGATATCTTGCGTTCACCACACGTGAACAAGACATCCCGTGATCAGTTAGAGATCCGCACCCATCTCCGTTTGATGGATATAGTTGATCCTACAGAGAAAACTGTAGATGCTTTGATGAAGTTAGACCTTCCAGCAGGCGTGGACGTTGAAATTAAGTTGCAGTAATTTGTTGTTTCCAGCCTTTTTGCTTGTCAAGACTGGGTTTTCGGGATAGAATCTAAGGCTTCGCTCAATTATTTGGGCGATAATCTTAGTTTTATCAGCACTAAAAACGTTGTAAGTTATTGATTTAGAAGTACTTTTACTTGTAAATCACTTAAATTAATTTTGCCGACCAATCGAAGTCGGCGTGGAGCATGAATATGAGCTTAGGCTTAATCGGCCGCAAGGTCGGCATGACCCGTCTATTTACGGACGAAGGGGACTCAATCCCTGTGACCGTAATTGACGTGAGCGACAACAGAATCGCTCAAATCAAGACCCAGGCAACTGATGGCTATGATGCTATCCAGTTAGCACATGGCACACGTAGAGCTACTCGCGTTACTAAAGCAATGGCTGGTCACTTCGCCAAAGCTGGTGTGATGGCAGGTAACGGCCTCAACGAATTCCAATTAGATGCAGCAAAAATTGCAGAAATGACACCAGGACAAGTTATTCCTGCTGACACTGCATTTACTGCTGGCCAGAAAGTGGACGTACAAGGCGTGTCTATCGGTAAGGGCTACGCTGGTACCATCAAGCGTTATCACTTCGCTTCTGGTCGTGCATCCCACGGTAACTCACGCTCACATAACGTACCTGGCTCTATCGGTATGGCGCAAGATCCAGGTCGAGTTTTCCCTGGTAAGCGCATGACCGGTCACTTGGGTGACGTTACACGTACAGTTCAAAATTTAGTCATCGCACGCATTGATGCAGAACGTAATCTCATCATGGTTAAAGGCGCTATTCCAGGTGCCCCAGGCGGTAAAGTTATTGTTACTCCAGCGGTTAAAACACCGCTGAAGAAGAAATAAGGAGAGCGATTATGGAACTTAAGCTTCTCCAAGACAACGGTACTTTAGGTGCAGGCGTACAAGCCTCACCGGAAGTATTCGAACGTGAATATAACGAAGCATTGGTACACCAGGTTGTTGTGGCCTACCAAGCAAATGCACGTAGCGGTAACCGTGCACAAAAAGACCGTGAGCAAGTTAAGCACACAACCAAGAAACCTTGGCGTCAAAAAGGTACGGGTCGTGCACGTGCTGGTATGAGCTCTTCCCCGCTGTGGCGTGGAGGTGGTCGTATATTCCCGAATTCTCCAGAAGAGAATTTCAGCCAAAAAGTAAACAAGAAAATGTACCGCGCCGGCATGAGATCTATTTTGTCTCAGTTAGCACGCGAAGGTCGTTTGAATGTAGTTGATCAATTTTCTCTTGACGCTCCAAAGACTAAAGTTTTAGCTGACAAAGTTAAAGCTATGGGATTGGATTCAGTCTTGATTATTGTTGATCAGGTTAGCGAGAATTTGTACTTGGCATCACGTAACTTGCATAAGGTTGCTGTATGTGAGCCACAGCACGCTGATCCGTTAGCTTTGGTTCAATACAAAAAAGTATTGGTAAGCAAAGCTGCGATCGCAAAAATTGAGGAGTTGCTGAAATGAGCCAAGTCCGTAAAAATGATCACAACCTAATGAGGGTTCTGCTTGGACCGGTTATCTCTGAAAAAGCCACTATGGTTGCAGAGAAAAACGAACAAGTAGTTTTCCAAGTAGCTCGCGACGCAAATAAACTCGATGTAAAACAAGCGGTTGAATTGCTCTTCAAAGTGCAAGTTGATTCTGTTCAGATCGTGAATCAAAAGGGTAAGCCTAAGCGCTATGGCCGTTTTGAGGGTCGTCGTGACCACACTAAGAAGGCCTACGTAAGCTTGAAGCCAGGTCAAGAAATTAACTTTGAAGCGGAGGCGAATTAATCATGCCTTTGATGAAGACAAAACCGACCTCACCAGGTCGTCGTTCAATGGTCAAGGTGGTAAATCCTGACCTGCATAAAGGTAAACCTTTTGCAGCGTTGGTAGAGCCACAATTCCAAAAAGCGGGTCGTAACAATAATGGTCACATCACTACCCGTCATAAAGGTGGCGGTCATAAGCATCACTATCGTGTTGTTGATTTCAAACGCAACGACAAAGATGGTATTCCAGCAAAAGTTGAACGCTTGGAATACGATCCAAACCGTAGTGCAAATATTGCATTGATCGTGTTTGCTGATGGTGAGCGTCGCTACATTCTTGCTGCAAAAGGGATGACTGTTGGTCAGGCATTGATGAGTGGCTCAGAAGCCCCAATCAAGTCTGGTAATAACTTGCCAATTCGCAACATTCCGGTTGGTAGCACGATTCACTGTGTAGAAATCATGCCGGGTAAGGGTGCTCAAGTAGCACGCTCGGCCGGTGGTTCAGCAGTATTGTTGGCCCGTGAAGGTGTATACGCTCAAGTGCGTTTGCGCTCAGGCGAAGTGCGCCGTGTTCTGATTGAGTGCCGCGCCACTATTGGTGAAGTTGGCAACGAAGAGCACAGCTTGCGTGTTATTGGTAAAGCTGGTGCAAATCGCTGGCGTGGTATTCGCCCAACCGTTCGCGGAGTGGCAATGAACCCAGTAGATCACCCACATGGTGGTGGTGAAGGTAAAACTGGTGAAGGCCGTGTACCAGTATCTCCATGGGGCACTCCAACTAAAGGTTATCGTACACGTCGTAACAAGCGTACAACATCGATGATCGTTCAACGTCGTCAAAAGCGTTAAGCGATTAAGGAAAAATAGATATGACACGTTCAGCTAAAAAAGGCCCATTTTGCGAAGCCAGCTTGGTAAACAAGGTTGAAGTCGCACAAGCCAACAAAGACAAAAAGCCGATCAAAACTTGGTCACGCCGTTCAACAATCCTCCCAGACTTTATTGGTCTGACGATTGCTGTGCATAACGGTCGTCAACATGTTCCGGTTTATGTATCAGAAAACATGGTGGGTCATAAGTTAGGCGAATTTGCCTTGACCCGTACTTTCAAAGGTCACGCTGCTGACAAGAAAGTAACGAAGAAGTAAGGGGATGATGATGGAAGTTAAAGCTATTCACAAGAGCGCCCGCATTTCTGCGCAAAAGACACGTTTGGTCGCAGACCAAATTCGTGGTTTGCCAATTGCACGCGCATTAAACATTTTGAATTTCAGCCCCAAGAAAGCTGCCTTCATTGTGAAAAAAGTGGTTGAGTCTGCAGTGGCCAACGCTGAACACAATAAAGGCGCTGATATTGATGAGCTCAAGGTTTCAACAATTATTGTTGATAAAGGTACTTCCTTGAAGCGCTTCACAGCACGCGCTAAGGGTCGTGGTAATCAAATTGAAAAACAAACATGTCACATTACCGTGACCTTGAGTAACTAAGGAAAGATATGGGACAAAAGATAAACCCAACCGGATTCCGACTCGCGGTAACGAAGAATTGGACATCACGTTGGTATGCAAACAATACTGACTTTGCGAAGATGTTGAAAGAGGACGTAGATGTCCGCATCTATCTCAAAAAGAAGTTGAAGAATGCATCCGTAAGTAAAGTTGTGATTGAGCGTCCTGCAAAGAATGCCCGCATCACCATCTATAGCTCACGTCCAGGCGTTGTAATCGGTAAAAAAGGCGAAGATATTGAAGTGCTCCGCCGCGAATTGCAAAAGCGTATGGGTGTTCCAGTTCACGTGAACATTGAAGAAATTCGTAAGCCAGAAGTTGACGCGCAATTAATTGCCGACTCAATTACTCAGCAGCTTGAAAAACGTATCATGTTCCGTCGTGCGATGAAGCGTGCAATGCAAAATGCAATGCGCCTTGGCGCGCAAGGTATCAAAATCATGTCATCAGGTCGTTTGAATGGTGCTGAGATCGCTCGTCGCGAATGGTATCGCGAAGGTCGTGTTCCACTTCATACATTGAAGGCTGATATTGATTACGCAACATCAGAAGCTGAAACTACATACGGCATCATTGGTGTAAAAGTTTGGGTATACAAAGGCGACACATTGGGTCGTGGTGCAGAAGCTCAAGTGGTTGCTCCATCAGCTGAACCAGCTGCCGAAGAAAAGAAAACTCGTCGTGCCCCAAGCAAGACAGCTGCTCGTAAACCAGCTGCTGGCACAGACAAGCCATTAGTTGCTGCTAAGCCAGCAGTAAAGCGTGTGCGTAAGGTTGAAACACCTGCCGCAGATACGCAGAAGTCAGGAGAGTAAGCATGCTACAACCAAAGCGTCGCAAGTATCGTAAGGAACAAAAAGGTCGCAACACTGGCGTGGCAACACGTGGTAGTTCCGTAGCCTTTGGTGACTTTGGATTGAAGGCCGTTGGCCGTGGTCGTTTGACTGCTCGTCAAATCGAGTCAGCACGTCGTGCAATGACTCGTCACATTAAACGTGGTGGCCGTATTTGGATTCGCATTTTCCCAGATAAGCCAATTTCACAAAAACCTGCTGAAGTACGTATGGGTAACGGTAAAGGTAATCCAGAGTACTACGTAGCTGAAATTCAACCAGGCAAAGTGCTCTACGAGATGGACGGTGTTGATGAGCAATTGGCGCGCGAAGCTTTCAAGCTTGCTGCCGCTAAGTTGCCTTTACAGACCACTTTCGTGATTCGCCACTTAGGTTGATCGGGATAGAGATTATGAAAAATACAGAATTAGCTTCAAAAGATCTGACAGCTTTAAATGCAGAGTTAACCGAGTTGCTCAAGACCGGTTTCAAGCTCCGCATGCAAAAAGGCACTCAGCAACTCACAAATACCAGCCAATTGGGTAAAAATAAGCGCGACATCGCTCGTGTGAAGACTTTTATCGCCCAAAAGACTGCACAGAAATAAGGAAAAAGGGATATGACAGAATTATCTAAACCCTTGCGCCGCACCCTCGTGGGCCGTGTTGTTAGCGACAAAATGCAGAAAACTGTGACGGTGTTGGTTGAGCGTCAAGTTAAGCATCCAGTGATTGGTAAGTACGTTGGCCAGTCCAAAAAGTACCATGCTCATGACGAAGCTGGCACATACAAGATGGGTGATACCGTTGAAATTGCTGAATCTAAGCCAATTTCACGTACTAAATCTTGGGTTGTGACCCGTTTGGTTGAGGCTTCAAAGGGTATTTAAAGAAATATTGGGGATTTTGGTGAAGATTCTTCCCAAATCCCTTTTTTTCGTAGTAGAATAGAAGGCTTCTCTGGTTTTATTGGAGAAGCAGTGTTTTTCATTAATTCCGGGTTTTAGCTCTCGTTAAAGCCCATAGACGGAACCAAGACTGTTTGCCTTTGGCCAATAAGTTGGGGATTAGAAATGATACAAACCGAAAGTAGATTACAGGTTGCCGATAACACAGGCGCCAGTGAAGTGTTGTGCATCAAGGTATTGGGCGGCTCTAAGCGTCGTTACGCCAGTATCGGTGATGTCATCAAAGTCAGCGTTAAGTCTGCTGCTCCACGTGGCCGTGTTAAAAAAGGTGACATTTATAACGCCGTAGTTGTGAGAACTGCTAAGGGTGTTCGCCGTCCAGATGGTTCATTGATTAAGTTCGATGGCAACGCTGCGGTATTGCTCAACGCTAAGTTAGAGCCAATTGGCACACGTATCTTTGGACCAGTGACGCGCGAGTTGCGTACTGAAAAGTTCATGAAGATCGTTTCTCTCGCCCCCGAAGTTATTTAAGAGGCTGATATGAAAAAGATTCGTAAAGGTGATTCCGTAGTTCTGTTGACTGGCCGCGATAAGGGCAAGCAAGGAACTGTTACAGCCGTTCTCGAGAACAAGTTAGTGATCGAAGGCGTAAATATTTATAAAAAGAGCGTTAAGCCAAATCCAGCAGCCGGTGTTACTGGCGGCATGATTGACAAGACGATGCCTGTTCACATTTCTAATGTGGCTGTGGTTGACGGTAACGGCAAGCCATCACGTGTTGGTATCAAACTCGTGGATGGTAAAAAGCAACGTTTCCTCAAAACCACTGGCGCAACTTTAAGCGCATAAGGGGCACGGAGAAATTATGAGCACACGTTTTCAAGAACACTATCAAGCAAAAGTTGTTGCAGATTTAATCGCCAAATTTGGTTATAAGTCTGTAATGGAAGTTCCACGTATCACTAAGGTAACCCTGAACATGGGCTTGGGTGATGCAGTGAACGACAAGAAAATTATCGAAAATGCAGTTGGTGATTTAACTAAAGTTGCGGGCCAAAAGCCAGTTGTAACTAAAGCGAAAAAAGCGATTGCAGGTTTCAAAATTCGCCAAGGCTACCCAATCGGTGCAATGGTGACATTGCGTGGTGCACGCATGTACGAATTTTTGGATCGTTTCGTAACTGTTGCATTGCCACGCGTACGTGACTTCCGCGGTATCTCTGGTAAAGCATTTGACGGCCGTGGTAACTACAACATCGGCGTTAAAGAACAGATCATTTTCCCTGAAATCGAATACGATAAAATTGATGCCCTCCGCGGTCTCAACATCAGTATTACGACGACTGCTAAAACCGACGAAGAAGCAAAAGCTTTGTTGGCGGCATTCAAATTCCCTTTCCGCAATTAAGAGGCTAACGTGGCAAAACTATCCCTAATTGAGCGCGAGAATAAGCGCGCAAAAACTGTAGAGAAGTACGCTGTAAAGCGTGCCGAACTCAAAGCGATCATTGCTGATCAATCACGCAGCGATGAAGAGCGCTATGAAGCTCGCTTAAAACTACAGGCACTTCCACGTAACGCAAGCCCGATTCGTCAAAGAAATCGTTGTTCATTAACCGGTCGACCACGTGGCACATTCCGTAAATTCGGATTGGCTCGTAGCAAGATTCGTGAAATCGCCTTCCGTGGCGAAATCCCCGGTTTAACCAAGGCCAGCTGGTAAGCGGCGAAAGAATTAGGAGAACTCATGAGTATCAGCGATCCAATCGCCGACATGTTGACAAGGATCCGCAATGCGCAAGCAGTGCAGAAACCCGTAGTCTTGATGCCGTCGTCAAAAGTAAAAGTAGCCATCGCAAAAGTTTTGCAAGATGAAGGCTATATCGAAAGTTTTGAAATCAAAGGTGAAGCAGCTAAGCCAGTGCTCCATATTGATCTCAAATACTATGCAGGCCGTCCTGTTATTGAGCGTATTGACCGTGTATCAACACCAAGTCTACGCATCTATAAAGGTCGCCATGACATTCCAGAAGTAATGAATGGCTTGGGCATTGCAATTATTTCAACCCCTCAAGGCGTAATGACAGACCGTAAAGCACGTGCAACAGGCGTGGGCGGCGAAGTTATTTGCTACGTAGCTTAAGGAGCGAAATATGTCCCGCGTAGGTAAATCACCAATTACAGTTCCTAAAGGCGCTGAGATCAGCATCAACGGTGCAAACGTAACTGTTAAGGGTCCATTGGGCACTTTGACACACAACTTGCATCCTTCTGTTGGTTTGAAACAAGAAGATGGCGTATTGACAGTTGTTTTAAATAACAACTCACCAGAAGCTGGTGCACAGTCAGGTACAGCCCGTGCTTTGGTTAACAACATGGTTGTTGGCGTAACTGCTGGCTTTGAGCGCAAGCTCAGCTTAGTAGGCGTTGGTTACCGTGCTGCTGCTCAAGGTGAAACATTGAAGTTGCAGTTAGGTTTCTCACACGACATTATTTACAACCTACCAAAGGGTGTAAAAGCTGAGACTCCATCGCAAACTGAAATCATTATCAAAGGTTCCAACAAGCAGCAAGTTGGCCAGGTCGCAGCTGAAGTTCGCGCATACCGTTCACCAGAGCCATACAAAGGCAAGGGTGTTCGCTACGTGGATGAGGTTGTGCATCTGAAAGAAACTAAGAAGAAGTAAGCGAGATTAGAAAATGAATAAAGACGAATCCAGACAAAGACGCGCTAGGCAGACTCGTATTCGCATTGCCGAAGCATTGGCAAATCGCTTAACAGTTATCCGTAGCAATACTCATATTTCTGCTCAGGTTTATAGCCCATGCGGAACCAAAGTTGTAGCAGCCGCTTCAACAATGGAAAAAGATTTGCGCCAAGCGATCAAAAACGGCGGCAACGCTGAAGCTGCAAAACAAATCGGCAAATTAGTTGCTGAGCGTGCTGTTAAGGCAGGCATTGTTGATGTTGCATTTGATCGCTCCGGTCATCGTTACCACGGCCGTATTAAGGCCTTAGCTGAAGCTGCGCGTGAAGCCGGCCTGAAGTTCTAATAGGGTTTAGGAAAAAACATGGCAAAAATGCAAACTAAGATGCAAAACGAAGAGCGTGATGATGGTCTTCGCGAGAAGATGATCGCTGTTAATCGTGTAACTAAAGTGGTTAAGGGTGGTCGTATTCTCGGCTTCGCCGCACTTACTGTAGTTGGCGATGGCGATGGCCGCATCGGCATGGGTAAGGGTAAATCTAAAGAAGTGCCAGTTGCTGTTCAAAAGGCAATGGATGAAGCTCGTCGCAAGATGATCAAAGTTACTTTACGTAAAGGCACTTTGCAGCACACCGTTACTGGTCAACATGGCGCGTCACGCGTTTTGATTTCCCCAGCTAAAGACGGTACTGGAATTATTGCTGGCGGCCCAATGCGCGCAATTTTCGACGTAATGGGTGTAACTAATGTGGTTGCTAAGTCACTTGGCTCTACAAACCCATACAACTTGGTTCGTGCAACCATTGATGGCTTGAGCAAGATGAGTACTCCTGCTGAGATTGCTGCTAAACGCGGTAAGTCAGTTGAAGAGATTCTCGGCTAAGACCAAAAGATTAGGAATCTACAAATGACAACAACTATCTCCAAAGTCAAACTGCAATTAGTACGCAGCTTGATCGGTACACGCGAAAGCCACCGTGCAACTGTACGAGGCTTAGGCCTTCGTCGCATCAATTCAGTTTCTGAATTGGAAGACACTCCAGCTGTTCGCGGCATGATTAATAAAGTTTCTTATCTAGTTAAAGTCGTTGGCTGATAACTAGCAAGTAAATAGGCGAAGAATATGCAACTCAACACAATTAAACCTGCAGAAGGCTCCAAGAAAAACCGTCGTCGCGTTGGTCGCGGTATTGGTTCTGGTCTTGGTAAAACTGCTGGCCGTGGTCACAAAGGTCAAAAATCCCGTTCTGGTGGTTTCCACAAGGTTGGATTTGAAGGCGGTCAGATGCCTATGTATCGTCGTTTGCCAAAACGCGGTTTCGTGTCTTTGACACGTCGTCACGTTGGTCAAATTACATTGAACGATTTAGCAAAAATCAATTTGCCAGAAGTGGACTTATTGGTATTGAAGGCACACGGCTTTGCTGGTGAGCAAATCAATGCAGTTAAGGTTATCAAGACTGGCGAACTCAAGATTGCTGTAACCCTCAAGGGTATTACAGCTACTGCCGGCGCAAAAGCAGCAATCGAAGCAGCTGGCGGCAAATTGGTTGAATTGGTTTAATAGGTCTTTTAGTAGATATGGCATTAGCACCTACCAATAACGCAAGCACTGCAGCAACAGGTGGCAAGTTTGGCGAATTACGCCAACGCTTAGTCTTCCTGGTGTTGGCTTTGCTCGTGTTCCGTTTGGGTGCTCATATTCCAGTCCCTGGAATCGATCCAGATCAATTAGCGCAGTTGTTCTCTGGCCAAAAAGACGGTATCTTGGGAATGTTCAACTTATTCTCTGGTGGCGCTTTATCTCGCTTCACTGTCTTTGCTTTGGGAATCATGCCGTATATTTCTGCATCGATCATCATGCAGTTAATGACGATTGTTGTGCCTTCTCTAGAGTCTTTGAAAAAAGAAGGCCAAGCAGGTCAACGCAAGATTACTCAGTACACGCGCTACGGCACTGTGTTCTTGGCTACATTCCAAGCATTAGGGATTTCTGTTGCTTTACAGGCTCAACCAGGTTTAGTTATTAACCCAGGTTTGATGTTTGAATTGAATACAGTAGTTACTTTGGTAACAGGCACAATGTTCTTAATGTGGTTGGGTGAACAAATTACTGAGCGTGGCTTGGGTAATGGCATCTCTATCATTATTTTTGGTGGCATTGTTTCTGGTTTACCAAATGCATTGGCTAGCTTGTTAGAGCTGGTTCGTACTGGCTCAATGAATATTATTTCTGCGCTTTTGATCGTTGTGATCGTTGCAGCAGTAACTTATTTTGTGGTGTTTGTAGAGCGCGGTCAGCGCCGTATCTTGGTGAACTACGCTAAGCGTCAAGTTGGCAACAAGATTTACGGTGGTCAGTCCTCTTATTTCCCATTGAAGTTGAACATGGCAGGCGTTATTCCTCCAATATTTGCTTCATCTATTATTTTGTTTCCCGCAACGATTGCTGGCTGGTTTACATCAGGCGAGCCAACCAATATGTTCAGCAGAATTATTAAAGACTTAGCAGCGACCTTAGCTCCTGGTCAACCCGTGTATACGATTTTGTACGCAGCTGCGATTATTTTCTTCTGTTTCTTCTATACCGCGTTGGTATTTAACAGTCGTGAGACTGCTGAGAACTTAAAGAAGAGTGGTGCCTTTGTTCCTGGTATTCGTCCAGGCGACCAAACAGCGCGCTACATCGATAAGATCTTGGTGCGCTTAACTCTGGCTGGTGCAATTTACATGGTTCTGGTTTGCTTGTTACCAGAATTCCTGGTCTTGAAGTACAACGTGCCGTTTTATTTCGGCGGTACTTCATTATTAATTATTGTTGTTGTTGCAATGGATTTCATGGCTCAGGTTCAGTCATTTGTCATGCAACAGCAGTACGGCTCTTTAATGAAGAAAGCCAACTTTAAGATGGGCGCTTAACTGAATGTCTAAAGACGATGTAATTCAGATGGCGGGAGAAGTTGTAGAGAATTTGCCGAACGCGATGTTTCGCGTGAAGCTGGAAAACGGACATGTGGTTCTAGGGCACATTTCCGGAAAGATGCGGATGCACTACATCCGTATTTTGCCGGGAGACAAGGTGACGGTGGAGATGACTCCTTACGACCTAACGCGCGCCAGAATCATTTTCCGCGCGAAGTAAAGATTAAGAAGTACCAATTTTTTTTAGAGGTGAGTTATGAAAGTTTTAGCATCCGTTAAGTGTATTTGCAGAAATTGCAAGATCATTAAGCGCAAACGCGTTGTTCGCGTGATCTGTTCTTCTGACGCACGTCATAAGCAGCGTCAAGGCTGAACTGGTTAATTAAGAGGAAATCTCATGGCACGTATCGCTGGGGTAAATATCCCAAATCATCAACATACTGTTATCGGTTTAACAGCAATTTTTGGCATTGGCACAACTCGTGCTAACAAAATTTGTCAAACCACAGGTGTTGCAATCAATAAAAAAGTTAAAGATCTTACTGACGCTGACTTGGAAAAGTTACGCGATGAAGTTGGTAAGTTCATCACTGAAGGTGACCTTCGTCGTGAAGTAACTATGAGCATCAAGCGTTTGATGGACTTAGGTTGCTACCGTGGCGTACGTCATCGTAAGGGCTTGCCCGTACGTGGTCAACGTACTAAGACAAACGCTCGTACCCGCAAGGGCCCGCGTAAGTCCGGCGTGCAACTGAAGAAATAATCAAGAAAGTTTATTGACATGGCAAAACAACAATCCGCTTCCGCCGCTTCACAGCGCGCTCGTAAGAAGGTTAAAAAGAACGTTGCTGACGGTATTGCACACGTTCACGCTTCTTTTAATAACACCATTATTACGATCACTGATCGTCAAGGAAATGCACTTTCATGGGCAACTTCCGGCGGCCAGGGTTTCAAGGGCTCACGTAAATCAACACCTTTTGCTGCTCAGGTAGCTGCAGAAGTTGCTGGTAAAGCAGCCGTTGAATGCGGTATTAAGAACTTGGAAGTTCAGATCAAAGGCCCAGGCCCAGGTCGTGAATCAGCAGTTCGTGCATTGAACTCATTAGGCATCAAGATCACTGAGATTCAAGACGTAACTCCAGTTCCACATAATGGTTGCCGCCCTCCTAAGCGTCGTCGTATTTAAGCTTGGAAGTTGGCAGTACAACAGTTTCAGTAGTTTTTTATTAAAGCCCACTGTTTGCCTGATTTAAAGGGCGAACTCACCGTCGGTCGTAAGGCTGCGGCAAAGAAAGGAAAGCATCGTGGCACGTTACTTAGGGCCTAAGGCCAAATTAGCACGTCGGGAAGGTACCGACTTATTTTTAAAGAGCGCTCGTCGCGCCCTGTCAGACAAGTGCAAGTTAGATACTAAGCCTGGTCAACATGGCCGTACATCTGGCTCAAGAACATCTGATTACGGTAATCAATTGCGTGAAAAGCAAAAGGTTAAGCGTATCTATGGCGTATTAGAGCGTCAATTCCGTCGTTACTTCGCAGAAGCTGAGCGTCGCAAGGGCAACACTGGCGAAACATTGCTCCAGTTGCTTGAGTCACGTTTAGACAATGTGGTGTATCGCATGGGTTTTGGTTCAACACGCGCTGAAGCACGTCAGTTGGTTTCTCACTGTGCAATTTTGCTCAATGGTAGCCCTGTCAATATTCCATCAATTCAGGTTAAGCCTGGTGATGTAGTTGCGATTCGTGAAAAAGCGAAGAAGCAAACGCGTATTACAGAATCACTCAATTTAGTCGGACAAATGGCAGCTGTTACTTGGGTTTCAGTTGACGCAGCTAAGCTCGAGGGAACATTTAAGCAAGTGCCTGACCGTGAAGATATTAGCGGTGAAATTAATGAAAGTTTGATCGTCGAATTGTATTCACGCTAATTAGGCACTCTCAAGGAAAAAATATGCAAACAAATTTGCTCAAGCCAAAGATTATTTCTGTTGAAGCGCTTACCGCCAACCAAGCTAAGGTTGTTATGGAGCCGTTCGAGCGTGGCTATGGCCACACACTCGGAAATGCATTACGTCGCGTACTCTTGTCCTCGATGGTTGGTTATGCGCCAACTGAAGTAGCTATTGCAGGCGTTGTTCATGAGTACTCCACTTTGGATGGAGTTCAAGAGGATGTAGTAAACCTCTTGTTGAACCTCAAAGGTATCGTATTTAAGTTGCAGTCACGTGATGAAGTCACTATCAATTTGCGCAAGGAAGGCCCAGGGGTTGTTACGGCAAAAGATATCGATTTGCCACATGATGTAGAAATCATGAACCCTGATCATGTGATCGCTCACTTGTCAGCTGGTGGTAAGTTGGACATGCAGATCAAGGTTGAAAAAGGCCGTGGTTATGTACCTGGTAACGTTCGTCAGTACAGCGACGAAGCTACTAAGATCATTGGTCGTATTGTGCTGGATGCCTCATTCAGCCCAGTAAGCCGTGTTAGCTATGCTGTTGAGTCTGCTCGTGTTGAGCAACGTACCGACCTCGATCGTTTAGTAATGACGATTGAAACAAACGGTGTGTTGTCTCCTGAAGAAGCAATTCGTCAAGCAGCTAGCATCTTGGTTGACCAATTAGTTGTATTCGCGGCTCTTGAGAGCAGCGAAGTTTCTGGTGATTTAGCACCAAGCCGCTCATCAATGGTTGATCCAATGTTGATGCGTCCGGTTGATGATCTCGAGCTGACAGTTCGCTCTGCAAACTGCTTGAAGGCTGAGAACATTTACTACATCGGTGACTTGATTCAACGTACTGAGAATGAATTGTTGAAGACGCCTAATCTGGGTCGCAAATCTTTGAATGAAATCAAAGATGTATTGGCTGCTCGTGGCTTAAGTCTTGGCATGAAACTCGAAAGCTGGCCTCCAGCTAACCTCGAGAAATAATTAGAAAGGAAGCATCATGCGTCACGGAAACGGCTTACGCAAACTAAACAGAACATCATCACATCGCTTGGCGATGCTGCGCAACATGTCCAATTCACTTTTGGAGCACGAGGTCATTAAAACGACTTTGCCAAAAGCAAAAGAATTGCGCATGGTTGTTGAGCCCTTGATTACCTTAGGTAAAAAAGACAACTTAGCAAACCGTCGCTTAGCATTCAATCGCACGCGTGATCGCGATATCGTAGCCAAACTCTTTACAGAGCTGGGTCCACGTTACGCAACACGTCCAGGTGGCTATCTTCGTATTTTGAAGTTTGGCTTCCGTCATGGCGACAATGCGCCAATGGCCTTGGTTGAGTTAGTAGATCGCCCAGAAGTTGAAGAAACAGCAGTAACTGAAGAGGCTTAAGTCTCGGTGTTACGGTAAAAAGCCAGGCTTCGGTCTGGCTTTTTTCATTTATCAGGTTATAAATACAGAATGTCTGAAAACTCCCTAGCCAATTCCAGCAAGCTTTTGGTGGTGCTAACGAGCCTTCCTAATTTAGAGGTTGCCACAGCCTTGGCAAGAGCCTTGGTGGAGAGAAATTTCGCCGCTTGTGTGCAGCTTACGGAGGGTATTCAATCAATTTATCGCTGGAAGGGTAAAGTTTGCGAGGAGCATGAAGTATTGCTTTCTGCGAAAACTATCGCAAGTAAATGGCTGGAAATTTCCAGCTTTATTCAAGAACAGCATCCTTATGACCTGCCGGAAATATTGGCCTTTTCCCCTGAGCAATATGAAAAGCAATTCGGCAAGTGGGTCGAGTCTGAGGTAAATTCGAAGTCATGAGAATGCATTCCTTTGTAGCAAAGATCTTTGCCCTATTTTTATTCCTGTCCGCGCAAGTTTTTGCTGCGCCGGATTTCTTGCCCCCAGAGAAAGCGTTCCGAGTGGAGGCTACTTGGTTAGAAAATTCCAATCAAGTGGAGCTGGAATTTTTGCCTGCTAAAGGCTATTACATCTATCAAGAATCTTTAAAGTTCCAAGCGGGCACGCAGGCTGAGAAGCTAATTAATATAAGGCCTTCATTGCCATCAGGTGTGGTGAAGTTTGATGAAACTTTTCAGAAAAAACTGCAAGTTTATAAAGAACCCTTCCTAGTACTTTTAGATGTAAAGCCTGCCGATGGCAAGCCGATCCATGCAGCTGTAACACTGCAAGGTTGCGCCGAGGCAGGCATTTGCTATCCACCTATGACCCTGAAATTTTTACTCGCCGGTCCTGGGGTTAAAGTAGCTCCGATTCCAGATGCTTTAGATGGCATGCCTTTATCTAGCTCCCAGGTTGGCGGCGAATTCGGCTTGGCCGATTTATGGCGTGAGCGTGATGACGTCAATGCTATTGGTCGCTTTTTAGAAAGCACTTCAACTGCTTATTTATTTCTAGCTTTCTTTGTATTGGGGCTTGCGCTCGCTTTTACACCCTGCGTCCTTCCCATGTTGCCTATTTTGTCGAGCGTTATCTTTGGCACTCAAGACGGTAAGGCTGTAACCAAGGGGCGTGCCAGCATCTTAGCGCTAGCCTATGTCTTGGGCATGGCATTGGTATACGCCTTGGCAGGTGTGCTTATGGCGGCCCTTGGTGGGAGCGTACAGCGTGCATTGCAGAGCCCCATTGCATTAGCTGCTTTTGCCCTACTACTTTTGGCCCTTTCAGGCAGTTTGTTTGGTTTGTATGACCTACGGTTGCCGCAATCATGGCATCACCATGTAGATCGGTTGGCAGGGCGCCAAAAGGGCGGCAATGTATTTGGTGCTTTTGCTTTGGGGGGTATTTCTACTTTAGTAGCCAGCCCCTGTATTACAGCGCCCCTGGCAGGCGTTTTAGCCTTTATTGCGCAAACCGGCTCTATGAGTCTAGGCGCAGGACTCCTTTTTGTAATGGCCCTAGGAATGGGGCTACCACTATTCTTTATTGCGATTGAGGCCCGCATTCTGATTCCATCCACGGGTATTTGGATGGTTTATTTACAGCGTACCTTGGGAGTTCTTCTGGTCGCCACGGCAGCATGGATTGCCTCGCCATTGCTCCAGAAAAATGATGTTGCAGGAGCTACAAAATTAGTGAACGGCCAGAGCATTCATGAGGTTGGTGATTTATCTTTTGTAGTGATTCATTCGCCTGCAGAGTTAGATACGCAACTAAGCAAAGCCAAGGAAGAAAAGAAAGTGGTCCTCCTAGATTTTTATGCGGACTGGTGTATTAGCTGTAAGGAGATGGAAGTAAATACCTTTACAAATCCAGAGGTAAGTAAAGAGCTAAAACAGTTTGTCTTAGTACAAGCTGACGTTACTGCAAATAGCCCTGAGAACCAGGTATTACTTAAGCGCTTCGGTTTATTTGGTCCCCCAGGAATTCTGATCTTCAATCAAAATTCAGGAGAGCTAAAAGACCAACGTGTGATTGGCTACATGCCACCCCAGCGTTTTATAGAACGATTAAAACAAGCAGCAAGCACTCAATAAAAAATCAAATTTGTTTTTTATTTGCCTGCTGCGTTTTTTTTAAGTCGGCGTGCTGCTTCGAGTGCAAAGTAAGTCAAAACACCATCAGCACCTGCGCGTTTAAAGGCGAGCAGCGATTCCATCATCACAGCATCGTGATCTAGCCAGCCATTTTGTGCGGCAGCTTTGAGCATGGCATATTCACCGCTTACTTGATAGGCATAAGTCGGGTAGTCAAACTCTTCACGGACGCGACGCACAATATCCAAATAAGGCATACCGGGCTTCACCATGACCATATCTGCACCTTCGCTGATATCAAGAGCAACCTCCCGCAAAGCCTCGTCGCTATTGGCGCAATCCATTTGATATGTTTTTTTATCGGCCTTACCTAGGTTTTTTGCAGAACCAACTGCATCTCTAAAGGGGCCATAAAAGGCAGAGGCATATTTAGCTGAGTAAGCCATGATTCGGGTGTGAATTAAATTCTTTTGCTCGAGCGCTTCACGAATTTTTCCGATGCGCCCATCCATCATGTCTGATGGTGCAACAATATCAACACCAGCTTCTGCTTGTGTGAGCGCTTGCTGAACCAAGATGGCAGTCGTTTCATCATTCAGAATACGACCTTGCTCATCGAGTACGCCATCTTGACCATGGCTTGTATATGGATCAAGCGCTACATCAGTCATGATGCCTAAATTGGGGAAACGTTTTTTGAGTTCGCGAACAGCCGTAGGGATGAGTCCTTTTGAATTAAAGGCTTCCTCACCATCAGGTGTTTTTAATCCGCTATCGATTACTGGAAAAAGCGCAAGAACTGGAATGCCTAAATCCACACATTCTTGTGCAATTGGCATGAGCAGGTCTAATGAAAAGCGGTTAACACCAGGCATAGAGGCAACTGCTTCGGATTTGCCTTGACCTTCAAGTAGAAAGACGGGGTAGATTAAATCATTTGCCGAAACATTGTGCTCTTGCATGAGGCGACGTGACCAATCATCACGACGCATGCGGCGAGGACGGTGTTCTGGAAAACTAAGCAATGAGTTAGCTGGTGATTTCATCTTCATGAGTTTCTGCTTCAAATAGCCATTTAATAATTAAATTATCTGCCTCTTCTAGGCCAATACGTTTGGTGCTTGAAAATAATTGTGCCGTAAGTTGCTTAGAGTCACCCGTTCCATCCGGTAGGGCTGGGTCATATTGTTGTAATTGCTGGCGTACCGCCTCCAGCACATGCTTGCACTCACTTTTGTTTAGTTTGTCGCATTTGCTGAGTAAAACGTGAATAGGTTTGCCAGTGGGTACAAACCACTGAATCATTTGCTCGTCTAGCTCGGTGATACCGCGCCTTGAGTCCACGATCAGGATCATGCCTACCAACTGCTCTCGCTCCTGTAAATAGTCGCTTAGGAGGGCATTCCAGTGGTATTTGGTCTCGTGATTGACTGCTGCATAGCCATAGCCTGGCAAGTCAACCAAATAAGCTAGCAGGTCATCTTTTGCAAAAACACCGAAATAGTTAATATGTTGGGTGCGTCCAGGCGTTTTACTGGCAAAAGCTAGCCTTTTTTGGTTGCAAAGGATGTTAAGGGCGCTAGATTTGCCTGCATTTGAGCGGCCAGCAAAGGCCACCTCTCGCAGCGGGGTGGCAGGTAGACAATGGGTATCATTGACTGTAGTGGCGAATCGGGCTTGAAAGAGTTTAGACATGTCCAGAAGCTATTGTAAAATCACGCAAAATCATGAAATATCTCATGGTGTTGGGTAAAAAGTTGTAAATGCAGGGCCCAAACACTTTTAGGAATTTTTGCCAAGGTAAACATAATGCGTCAAACCTCTCAAATCTCCAAATTAACTGGCTTACGGGCTGGTTTTGCGGTTCTCTCCATTTTCGCTCTGATCGGCGTATCTGGTGCAGTTTTTGCTGCCGATGCTGCTCCTATGGCAGCCGCTCCAGAAGCTAAAGCAGAAGTTCCAGGTAAACCTAAGGTTGATCCAGCCGCGGGTGAAGCACTGTATTCAAATGGTGATGCAACTCGTGGCGTAACCGCCTGTATCACTTGCCATGGCCCTAAAGGTCAAAGTGCGATTGGTACATGGCCAAAGCTTTCCGCACAGCATGCTGCATACCTTACAAAGCAGTTGAAAAACTTTAAAGAAGGCACTCGCGCAAATCCAATCATGATGGGTATGGCCGCCACTTTGACTCAAGAAGACATGCAAAATATTTCAGCTTTTTTATCTAAGCAGCCTATCTCCCAGGGTGTTGCTCAAGATAAAGAAACAATCGCATTAGGCCAAAGTATTTATCGTGGTGGTATTGCAGCAAAAGGCGTTCCAGCTTGTGCTGCCTGCCACAGCCCAACAGGCGCTGGTATTCCTGCTCAGTACCCACTCCTTGGCGGTCAATGGGCTGAATACAATAATGCCCAGTTGCTAGCGTTCCGTGAAGGCGTGCGCACCAACAGTAGTCAAATGACAACGATTGCTTCAAAGCTTTCGGATAAAGAAATGAAAGCGGTAGCTGATTACATCGCAGGCTTGCATTAATTAGCTAAAGCCTTAAAACAAAACCCCGCTACTTCAGCGGGGTTTTTTATTGACTAAAACTTTTGCAAAGTGTTTAAATGTGCTCCAATTACTGATTGTTAACTTGGTAAAACTGTTTCAGAAGAAAACAAGTCAGTAGTTTTTTCGCGAGTGCGAATAACGTAAGCATTTTTTCCATCAACCATAATCTCCGCAGGTTTAGGGCGCGTGTTGTAGTTGGATGCCATTACAAAACCATAAGCGCCAGCAGACAGAATAGCTAGCAGATCGCCTTCCTCTACCGCAAGATGACGATCCCTTCCCAGCCAGTCGCCAGATTCGCAAACAGGACCAACGATGTCATAGGTCAATGCTTTTGCTGCCTTCTTTTGTACGGGCACTATTCCATGATGTGCTTCATATAGGGCAGGTCGCATCAGTTCAGTCATTGCAGCATCAACAATGCAGAAGTTCTTCTCAGCACCGGGCTTTAAATACTCTACAGTTGTTAGTAGCACGCCAGCATTGCCTACTAATGACCTGCCTGGCTCAAGCACAACGTCAAGGTGACCAAAACCACGCTCAGCCACTCGATTCAATAAGGTGTTCGTAAATTCAGTAATGTCTGGCGGGGTTTCATCACTATAAGAAATACCAAGACCACCACCAAGATCAAGATGGTGAATCACAATACCCTCTTTTTTCAGTTGCGCGACAAGATCTAACACTTTATCTAACGCATCTAAGTAAGGGGCGGTGGTCGTGATTTGAGAGCCAATGTGACAATCAATTCCAACTACATCTATTTGAGAAAGTTGTGATGCTTCACGATAGGTTTTTAAAACCTCGTGATATGCGATGCCAAATTTATTGCCCTTAAGCCCAGTGGAAATATAAGGATGGGTTTGCGCATCTACATCAGGATTAACGCGTAAAGAAATCGGGGCGCGGCAATTGAGTTCAGTGGCTACGCGATTAATCTTATGCAGTTCAGCAATCGATTCAACATTAATACATTTGACGCCAGCTTTGAGGGCTGTAGCGATTTCAGCAGCAGATTTACCTACACCTGCAAATACTAGGCTCTTTGGATCTGCGTCAATTGCTAATGCACGAGCTAACTCACCACCACTCACTAAATCAAATCCAGCACCCAGTTTTTTAAAGCAATCAATCACCGCTAAATTGCTGTTGGCTTTCATGGCGTAGTGCACACGAGCACGACGCTTACCGTTGCTATCAACGCATGCCTTGTCGTAGGCTTGGTAGGCTTCAGTCAATGCTTTTTTGCTATAGATATATAGCGGCGTACCAAATTCTTTTGCTAAGTCTGCGAGTAGAATTTCTTCGGCATACCAGTTGCCATCGCGTTCAGTAAACCCGGATAACTTAGGAAGGGGGATTGCTTTGCTTTTCATTACTTGGCCGATGAAGAATTGCTTGGGCTAGCAGGGGTTTGAGGTGGGTATAGCTTGCCTTTAGGTTCCGGCTCTGTAGGAGCTGACGGAACTGGTGGCACATTTGGCATAAATAGCGGTCCTCTTACCCCACACCCAACAAGGGATATTAGAAGGCTAAGGCAGAGGGTTCTATTAAGAATCGCTATCATGAATGTCTCTAAAACGAATGATTGAATATAGCATGCAGGACTCCGGTATGAATCCAAACGATCCAGGCGTAGAAACCATCGATGACAAGCAGTTTTACCAGCTGGGAAGCAATTTATTGCATTCCATAGAGGTGGCGTTGGAGACTGCTGATGAAGCATTAGATCTCGACTTGGATATTGAGCGCCAAGGCGGGAACGTTATTAATATTCGTTTTAAGGATAAAAGTGTCATTGTGATTAATACTCAACCACCTTTGCATGAGATTTGGGTCGCTGCCAAATCGGGTGGATATCACTATCGCTGGGCTGGCACTATGGCACAACCTTTGTGGCTTGATACCAAAACAGGAAAAGAGCTTTTAAGCGATTTGACTGAGTTTGCGAGCGCTCAGGCTGGTCAAGCAGTTAATATGAGCTTGATTTAAGCTGCGCCAGTAGCACTTAAAGTTTCAATCACTTGGGCATCAGCTACGCTTTTAATCTGGGCTTTACCAATCTTTTCTAAAACAACATAACGGATTTGACCGCCCTCGGTTTTTTTATCAACCTGCATAAGTTCCATATAACGCCCTACACCAAACTTTGGCGGCGTAGTTGGTAAATTCATAGATTGGATGATTTTGGTGAGACGCTGGAAATCTGCGTCGCTAATGTAGTTGAGTCGACGTGACAGATCCGCACCCATCACCATGCCACATCCGACTGCTTCACCATGTAGCCATTCGCCGTAGCCCATACCCGCTTCAATTGCGTGACCAAAGGTATGACCAAAATTGAGGGTTGCACGAATACCGCCCTCTCTTTCATCTGCGGAAACTACTGCAGATTTAATTTCACAGGAACGTAAGACGGCATGACCCATTGCTTCTGTGTCGCAGGCTAGCAGCGGTGAGGCATTAGATTCAATCCAATTTAAGAACTCGGCATCTGCAATAGCGCCATGCTTCACAACTTCAGCAAGCCCAGCAGATAGCTCTCTCGGGGGTAGAGTCTTTAAGGTATTGAGATCTGCAATCACAGCGGCCGGCTGATGAAAGGCGCCAATCATATTTTTACCTAGCGGATGATTGATGCCCGTTTTACCGCCAACGGAAGAGTCTACCTGTGCAAGCAAGGTAGTGGGTACTTGGATAAAGCGAATGCCGCGCATAAAGCTAGCCGCAGCAAATCCAGTCATATCGCCTATAACGCCACCACCCAGGGCAACCAACATGGTGTGGCGATCAGCGCCAAACTTTAAAAGATCATCAAAAATCAACTGAAGATTTTTCCAGTCTTTATATGACTCGCCATCAGGTAGAACAATTGTCCTAACAGGCTTCCCAAAGGTGCTCAGCGTCTTAGTTAGGCGCTCAGCATAGAGCGGGGCAACCGTAGTGTTACTAACAATGTAAATAGAGGTTGCTTTTTCACAGGCCTTAAATAAGCTTGCTTGATCAATCAGATCTTTGCCAATATAAATCGGGTAACTGCGATTGCCAAGATCAACTTCAAGTGTTTTCATCATAGTGCCAATATATTTAAGCGGAAAGTTCAAGCTGCATGATTAAGGTATTGACCAGCTGATTAACGCTAGGCTTGCCAGTCTCAATCACATGGTCAGCGATTTCACGATACAGAGGATCGCGAACGGCATATAAGTTTTCTAAAATCTTTTTGGCATCCCCATTTTTTAATAAGGGGCGACCCTCGCCACCTTTGGTGCGATGCCAAAGTTCAATTGGGTTTGCGTGAAGATAAATCACGGTGCCACCCTCACTTAATGCCTGCCGATTTTCTGGTGAGAGAACAGCGCCACCGCCGGTTGCCAAAATAATATCTTGCTCGGCAGTGATTTCACGGATGGCTTGAGCTTCTCTTTTGCGAAATCCTTCTTCGCCTTCCATTTCAAAAATGACGGGGATTTTTACGCCACAGCGCTCTTCAATCACATGGTCGGCATCTAGAAAGCTGCGCCCTAATTTTTTGGCCAAGACCTTACCAACGGTCGACTTCCCAGCGCCCATGAGGCCGATTAGAAAGATATTGTTTGTCGAGGAGTTCACCCTCCGATTTTATTAGGGTTTGTCGAGAACAGTCGGAGTTAAAAAGACAAGTAGCTCTGTTTTATCTTGTAATTTGGATTTATGGCGAAAAAAATGACCAATGAGGGGTATATCGCCTAAGAGCGGGATTTTGACTTCGTCTTCCCGTTCAGTGGTTTGGAAAATGCCACCAATGATGGCTGTCCCGCCATTTTCAACGGTGACCTCTGAACTCAGGCTTTTGGTGTCAATGGCATATCCCTGTTCTGTTTTCATGCCTACCGTGTCCTTATTAATGCCCACTAGCATTGATATCTTTCCATCTGGATGGATTTTTGGCAAAACCTCTAGGCGAAGGTTTGCCTTTCTAAATTGCAATTTACTGCCATTTTGATTCGAGGTTTGGTAGGGTAGTTCTGTACCTTGCTCAATGGTTGCCTTCACCTGGTCGCCAGTCATGATGCGTGGGTTAGAAAGAATCTTTCCCTGACCTTCAGACTCAAGCGCAGAAAGTTCTGCCTGCAGAATGCGGCTCCCATTTCTGGAGACTAAGGTTGCGGCTATAGTTGCTGGATTAAAACCACTCAAACCAGCGCCACCCAGATCCATGCTGCCAATCAATTTTTGATCTGTTTTATCTCCGATACCATTAGCTTGATATCCCAGCTTAACCCCTAGCTCACGGGCAAAGCGTTCATCAGCCTCAACTATTCGGGCTTCTATGAGGATTTGCCTGGGACTATTCATGTGGTCTCCACCAAACGGAAGGGCGGCGTCTTCACGCCGGAATTTCTGAAAGGCTTGGATTTCTGCGTGAGGCCCAATCCAGTAGATTTCTCCGTTGCGCACCAGTCGTAAACCGCGGCTCGCCAGAATAGAGTGAAGGGCTGTTTGCCAAGGGGTATTTCTAAGGTCTATCGAGATCTTCCCTTTAATGGATTCGCTTAATAAAAAATTGGTATTACCCAATTTCGCCATAGTTTCTAAAAGTTCAGTTAATTCAATATCGGTAAATTGCAGGCTAATAGGGATCAGGAAATGATTTTGTGAGGGCGCATTACCCATTGCTGTATTGCTGGATAAAAGCATCAATACAGCTAACCAAGAGGTGAGCGGTTTGAAGTATTTCTGGGGGTTATTTAGGCTGAGCTTCATTCGCTTTTTGAAGCCTTCAGAACCAGAGATTTGCCCTGGGAATGGGTCAGGGTCACAAGTCCTTTTTCGATAGAGCTTAGGTGCCATCCCCCTAAAACCTGCGCCCCCCTCTCAAAGACAAGATGGCTTTTCCCTGTATGAAAATAGGCTTGCTGGGTGTTGCCCATTTGGGATGTGCCAAGGTACTGCCAGCGGCGTAGCTCGGACTCATAGGTTGGTGCTTGCGGCCTGTTCAGAGTCCTTGTTTCAGGCTTTCTTTCCTTTAATAAGTGAATACTTACTTCTATTTCATCTATTGCTAGATATAGCTCATCTTGATCATTGTTAATTTGATCACGCATTAATAGCATCTCTTTTTTCAATTCCAAAAGCTGTTGTTGGGGTCTCTCCAAGGCATCTTGGGATTGCTTATTCAGTGAGGTGTAGGCCACAAAAAATGCAATAGCTGCTGCCAGCAAGACGCCAATCAAGGCGATTGGAAGCGCAATTCCTTGTAGTGAATTGCGGATCTGAATAGGATTTAAGGACTCCGTAAAGGGATTGCTTCTGCCTTGGTTTGGAGCTCTATGCGGTGTGCTTTGATGGGGAGGGGGCTTGCGTATTCCATGGGGGTCGGGGATGGCTGGGTCATCGCCGAGATCACTCAGAATTTCATCAAAAGATTGGCTGGAAATATGGCGTGCTGGCATACCCATATTCTTCTGTTTTGGGTACCGAAAATCCATCAGTCTAGATTGAACCCACCGTCAGAAATCAGATCTTATCTATAAGCAAAACAAGAATTTTGGAGGTTTTAGGGGAATTGTCTAAGCGCCCTATAATTTGGACATATGGCCTTACCTCCAAAAGACAAGCCGCCGCTGAATCAGCGTCCCATTCGTCCATCCGATAGACGCCCTCGGAATTCACGAGTAGAGCCTGGCTTGCCAAGGAATTCATCAGGCATTCCTTTAATAAAGGCTTTACTCATTGTTGCCGCTGTAGGCGCGATAGCCCTATCACTGGTCCTTGGCTATGCTTTTTTAATTGCCAAGCCGAATTTGCCAAAAATTTCCGCTTTAACTGATTACAACCCAAAAACACCTCTGCGGATTTACACCGCAGATAAGGTATTGATTGGTGAGTTTGGTGAAGAGCGTCGTAAAGTCATCCCGCTAAATGAAATTCCGATGGCAATGCGAAACGCCGTTATTGCTACAGAGGACGATCGTTTCTATTCCCATGGCGGGGTTGACTACGTTGGGGTTCTTAGAGCGGGGGTTGCCAATCTCCGCGGACATTTAGCTCAGGGCGCCTCGACCATCACAATGCAGGTGGCAAGAAATTTCTTCTTAAGTAACGAGAAGACATTTAGCCGCAAGATTTACGAAATTCTTTTGGCATGGGAGATTGAATCTCAACTGACTAAAGACAAGATTTTAGAAATCTATATGAACCAAATTTTCTTGGGTCAAAGAGCTTTTGGTTTCTCAAGCGCAGCGCAAATTTACTTTGGTATTGAATTGAAGGACATTAGCATTGCTCAAGCCGCAATGCTGGCTGGCCTGCCTAAGGCGCCTTCGGCTTATAACCCTGTGACCAACTACCGCCGTGCCAAGATTCGTCAAGAGTACATTCTTCAGCGCATGCGCGATCTGGGTTACATCACACCAGAGGAATACCAAAAAGCGATGATTGAAGAATTACATATTCGCGGCTTGGGTAATGAGTTTGCGGTTCGTGCTGACTTCCCCGCTGAAATGGTTCGTCAATTACTCTTCACGCAGTATGGAGAGGCAATCTATTCACAAGGGATCGACGTCTACACGACTATCTTAAAAGCCGATCAAGATGCCGCTTATAAAGCAGTCCGACGTGGAATTTTTGAATACGATTTACGGCATGCTTATCGTGGCCCAGAGGGTTTTATCGATCTTCCCGAAGACTCTGTGAAGCGCCAGCGCGCGATTGACGAGGCATTACTTGCTTATCCGCAGTTGGATGATTTGCAGTCTGGGATTGTGCTCGACGTTAAACCGAAAGAAATGCAAGTCATGATTTCGACTGGTGACACCATCACTATTAAAGGTGAGGGTATGAAATTGGCGGCTGCTTCTATTACTGATAGCACTCAGCCCAAAAAACGCTTGCGCCCTGGCGCTATAGTGCGACTTCTTTCAGATGGAGGGGTTTGGAAATTGGCCCAGCTGCCAAAAGTTGAGGCTGCCTTTGTGTCCATGAATGCAGAGACCGGCGCAATTCTATCTTTAGTGGGCGGCTTTGATTTCCGTCGTAACCAATTCAATCACGTGACGCAAGCTTTACGTCAGCCTGGTTCCTCATTTAAACCATTTATCTATGCCGCCGCCATTGAAAAAGGCTTTACCCCAAGTACGATGGTGAACGATGCACCTTTATCTATTGGTGGCATGGAGACTGGCAGTCAGGCTTGGGAGCCAAAAAACTACGATGGCAAATATGATGGCATGATGCGCCTGCGCAATGCCTTGGCAAAATCAAAGAACTTAGTGTCGGTTCGCATTATTCGCGCCATCGGCCCTTCTTATGCGCAAGAATATATTCAGCGTTTTGGCTTTGAGCCAGAAAAGCACCCCCCTTACTTAACAATGGCTTTGGGCGCGGGTTCTGTAACCCCGTTGCAGATGGCCTCTGCTTATAGTGTATTTGCCAATGGGGGCTATCGTGTGGATCCATTCTTGATTGACAAGATGGTGGACTCTAAAGGCACCGTCATGTTCGAAGCAAAGCCTACGCATGCGGGTGAAGATGCGCCTCGTGTATTAGATGCGCGCACTGCATTTGTAATGGATAGCATGCTGCAAGAAGTAACCAAGACGGGTACCGCAGCCTCAGCGCGTGGTAAGTTGGGACGAAGCGACATTGCAGGTAAAACAGGCACAACGAATGATTCGCATGATGCCTGGTTTGCTGGCTATAACCCTAAAGTAGTTGCGATTGCATGGATTGGCTTTGATAAGCCTGCGAGTTTGGGCGATCGAGAGACTGGTGGCGGACTTGCTTTGCCAATGTGGATTTCTTATATGGCGACTGCATTAAAGGATAGCCCTCAGATCTCTCGCGAAGTGCCAAGCGGCGTAACGCAAGTTGATGGCGACTGGTTTATCCCGGACTTTGCTACCAATGGCGGTGTGCGCGAACTGCAATAGTTCGTTTTCAACATGGCACGGCAAGCGCGCACAGTAATACCAGGCCAAGCAATGCATGTGATGGTCCGCGGCAATAATCGTGAAAATATTTTCTTTGCCGATGAAGATCGGCGCACTTATTTAGAGTGGCTGCGTGAAGCTGCTAGGCAGTTTGGTTGTGCCGTGCATGCGTTTGCTTTAATGCCTAACCATGTGCATTTGCTCATGACTCCCCAAAGCGAAGATTCGCTGGCGAAAACAATGCAGTCTCTTGGTCGCCGTTATGCCCAATATTTCAATCAACAGCATCGTCGCTCGGGAACCATTTGGGAGGGGCGATATCGCTCATCTTTGATTGACCCGGATTATTTTTTACGCTGCCAGCGTTATATAGAGCTCAACCCGGTCAGGGCTGGATATGAATCCAATCCCCAAAGCTCTACATGGACGAGTTTTGCAACCCACATTGGTGGCAATGCAGAGCCTTGGTTGGTAGACCATCAGCATTTTTGGAAGTTGGGTAACACCCCTTTTGAGAGGCAGATGAGCTGGTCAAACTTTGTAAAAGAGGGTGCGCCTCACTGGGAAGACCGCCAAATCACAGAATCTCTATTGCGATCCAAGCCTTGGGTCAGTGATATTTATGCCAAAAAGCTCTTTAAAGATACTCCGGAGCTTGCATTAATTCGCCATCGTGGGCGCCCTAGAAAAATTCACTCTTTAAATTCAATCACTTAGTTGATTAATGCTTTCCCTATATTTCCAATAGGGTATTGAGTATTTCGACTCTGTCCCCATATATAGAATTCATATTGGTGCGACATCAAAATAAATGGGACAGACTCATTTTATTTCTATTGCATCGGTGTGGGTATTCACCTATATTGGATCCTCCAAAAGTAATTAGGCCTTTGTCGCCCCTCGGAAATACTATGACTACAAAATTAAATACAGATCTTCGCCCTATCGCTCAAGGTTTATATGACCCTAGAAATGAGCATGACGCTTGCGGCGTAGGATTCGTTGCACATATCAAAGGTAAGAAATCTCATGAGATCGTTTCTCAGGGTTTACAGATCCTTGAGAATTTAGATCACCGGGGAGCAGTTGGTGCTGATCCGTTAATGGGCGATGGCGCCGGTATCTTGATTCAGATCCCAGATACTTTGTATCGCGAAGAAATGGCTAAGCAAGGCGTAACTTTGCCTCCATTAGGTGAGTATGGCGTTGGCATGATTTTCTTGCCGAAAGAGCATGCTTCCCGTTTGGCCTGCGAACAAGAGCTAGAGCGCACTGTGCGCTTAGAGGGACAAGTTGTTTTAGGTTGGAGAGATGTTCCGGTAGATGTGAAATTGCCGATGTCTCCAACTGTGCAAATGACAGAGCCATTTATTCGTCAAATTTTTATTGGCCGTGGCCGCGACATCATGACAACCGATGCGCTCGAGCGTAAGTTGTATGTGATTCGCAAAACAGCAAGTCATGCAATTCAAGATTTGCATTTGAAGCATGGTAAAGAATATTTCGTTGCATCAATGTCCGCTAGAACCATTGTTTATAAGGGTTTGCTGTTAGCGAATCAAGTCGGCGCTTATTACCAAGACTTGCAAGACAAGCGCACTGTATCCGCGCTTGCTTTAGTACATCAACGTTTCTCTACTAATACTTTCCCTGCATGGGAATTAGCGCATCCATATCGCATGATTGCGCACAACGGTGAGATCAACACTGTTAAAGGTAACGTCAATTGGGTTAATGCACGTGAGGGCGCTATTAGCTCCCCAGTTCTTGGCGATGATTTGCAAAAACTCTGGCCGTTGATTTATCCAGGTCAGTCAGATACTGCGTGCTTTGATAACTGCTTAGAGTTGCTGGTGATGTCTGGCTACCCTTTAGCCCAGGCCATGATGATGATGATTCCTGAAGCATGGGAGCAGCATGCATTGATGGATGACAATCGTCGTGCCTTCTACGAATATCA
This sequence comes from Polynucleobacter sp. MG-28-Ekke-A2, assembly GCF_035012985.1. Classification (NCBI taxonomy): domain Bacteria; kingdom Pseudomonadati; phylum Pseudomonadota; class Betaproteobacteria; order Burkholderiales; family Burkholderiaceae; genus Polynucleobacter; species Polynucleobacter sp. MG-28-Ekke-A2. Next base: position 29,381 of record NZ_JAYGQU010000002.1, read on the forward strand.
CGCAGCAATGATGGAGCCATGGGATGGACCTGCGGCGATGGCATTTACTGATGGTCGTCAAATTGGCGCAACCTTGGACCGAAATGGTTTGCGTCCAGCACGTTATTACGTAACCGACGATGACTTGGTCATCATGGGTTCTGAAGCGGGCGTATTGCCAATTCCTGAAAGTAAGATCGTTCAAAAATGGCGTTTGCAGCCAGGCAAGATGTTCATGATCGACATGGAGCAAGGTCGCATTATTGATGACGTTGAGCTCAAGAATGCCGTTTCTAAAGCCAAGCCATATAAGAGCTGGATCGACGCAGTTCGTGTGAAGTTGGATGAAGTTGATGCCAGCAAAGCAGATTTGATTGACGAGAAAACGACTATTCGTCCGGCAGCTAAATTATTAGACCGTCAACAGGCATTTGGTTATACGCAAGAGGACATCAAATTCTTGATGGCACCAATGGCCATGAATGGTGAAGAGGCTATTGGTTCAATGGGTAATGACAGTCCATTGGCTGTTCTGTCTAATAAGGACAAGCCTCTCTATAACTACTTCAAGCAATTATTTGCGCAGGTGACCAATCCTCCAATCGACTCGATTCGCGAGAATATGGTGATGTCTTTAGTTTCTTTCATTGGGCCAAAGCCTAATTTATTAGATACCAATAACATCAATCCTCCAATGCGTTTAGAAGTTAGTCAGCCCATTTTGGATTTTGATGACATCACCAAGATTCGCCACATTGGTCACTACACCAATGGCAAATTCCGCTCTTACGAATTGGATATTTGCTATCCAGCTTCATGGGGTAAAGCGGGCATTGAAGCTCGCTTGGCATCCTTGTGCGCTGAGGCTGCAGATGCCGTACGTTCTGGCTACAACATTTTGATCGTGAGCGATCGTCAGGTTGATGAGAAGCATGTCGCCATTCCGGCTTTGTTGGCAACATCTGCTATCCATCAGCATTTGGTGCAAAAAGGTTTGCGTACCAGCGTCGGCTTAGTGGTTGAAACTGGCAGCGCCCGTGAGACTCATCACTTTGCGCTCTTGGCTGGCTATGGCGCAGAAGCCATTCATCCATACCTCGCCATGGAAACTTTAGCGGAAATGGCTAAAGGATTGTCTGGAGATTTATCTGCTGAAAAAGCAGTGAAGAACTTTGTAAAAGCTGTAGGTAAGGGTCTGCAAAAGGTCATGTCCAAAATGGGCATCTCTACTTACATGTCCTACACCGGTTCACAGATTTTTGAAGCGATTGGTTTAAATCACGACATCATCGATCAATACTTCAAGGGTACTCCATCAAATGTTGGTGGTATCGGCGTATTTGAAGTGGCTGAAGAAGCTTTACGTATGCACACAGCTGCATTTGGTAACGATCCAGTTTTAACTAATATGCTCGATGCTGGTGGTGAATATGCTTTCCGTATTCGTGGTGAGAATCATATGTGGACTCCAGACACGATTGCGAAGTTGCAGCACTCCACTCGTATTGGTGCTGAGAAGGGCTATCAGACTTATAAAGAGTACGCCAACATCATTAACGATCAAACCAAGCGTCAAATGACTCTGCGTGGTTTGTTTGAATTCAAGCTCGATCCAGCAAAAGCGATTCCATTGGATGAAGTGGAATCTGCAAAAGAAATCGTTAAGCGTTTTGCAACGGGCGCGATGTCTTTGGGCTCGATCTCTACAGAAGCCCATGCTACTTTGGCGATTGCTATGAACCGTATCGGTGGCAAGTCCAATACGGGTGAGGGTGGTGAAGATCCAAATCGTTATGTGAACGAGCTTAAAGGTATCCCAATCAAAAAAGGCGAGACTTTAGCCAGCATCTTGGGTAGCGATGTAGTTGAGGCTAATATTCCATTGTTGGATGGCGACTCATTGCGCTCCAAGATTAAGCAAGTTGCTTCTGGTCGTTTTGGTGTGACTACTGAGTACTTACGTTCTGCCGATCAGATTCAGATCAAGATGGCCCAAGGTGCTAAGCCTGGTGAAGGCGGTCAGTTGCCTGGTGGAAAAGTATCTGATTACATCGGTAAGTTGCGCTTCTCTGTGCCGGGTGTTGGTTTGATTTCTCCTCCTCCGCACCATGACATTTATTCGATTGAGGATATTGCTCAATTGATTCATGACTTGAAGAACGTTAATCCAAAGGCTGACGTTTCTGTGAAGTTGGTATCTGAAGTGGGCGTTGGAACTATTGCTGCTGGTGTGGCAAAAGCTAAGGCTGACCACGTTGTGATTGCTGGTCATGATGGCGGTACTGGCGCATCTCCACTGTCTTCAATTAAGCACGCCGGCTCCCCATGGGAACTCGGCTTGGCTGAAACACAGCAAACATTGGTTCTCAATGGTTTGCGCAGCCGTATTCGTGTTCAGGCTGATGGTCAGATGAAAACCGGCCGTGACGTAGTGATCGGCGCTTTGTTAGGTGCAGACGAGTTTGGTTTTGCGACAGCGCCATTGGTGGTTGAGGGTTGCATCATGATGCGTAAGTGTCATTTGAATACCTGCCCAGTTGGTGTTGCAACTCAAGATCCAGAATTGCGTAAGAAATTCTCAGGCAAACCTGAGCATGTGGTGAACTTCTTCTTCTTTATTGCTGAAGAAGCTCGCGAGATCATGGCGCAACTCGGTATTCGTAAGTTTGATGACTTAATTGGTCGTGTTGATTTGTTGGATACCCGTAAGGGCATTGAAAACTGGAAAGTGCACGGCTTGGATTTCAGCAAGATATTTGCTGAACCACAAGTAGCAAGCGAAGTTCCACGTTACCAAGTATTAACTCAAGATCACGGCCTAGCTAGTGCGCTTGATAACATCTTGATCGAGAAGAGTGAGCCTGCATTAGAGCGTGGCGAGAAGGTTTCCTTCATTGTTCCGGTGAAGAACGTGAATCGTACTGTAGGCGCAATGCTCTCTGGAGAAGTTGCCCAGCGTTATGGTCACGCAGGCTTGCCGGATGACACGATACACATTCAATTAAATGGCACGGCTGGTCAAAGCTTTGCAGCCTTCTTGTCACGGGGAATCACATTAGACTTAGTTGGCGACGGTAATGACTATGTTGGCAAAGGTTTGTCAGGTGGACGTGTGATTGTTCGTGCTCCTCATGAGTTCCGTGGCGATACCGCTAAGAACATCATCGTTGGTAATACTGTTCTCTACGGCGCAATTGCTGGTGAAGCCTTCTTTAATGGCGTAGCTGGTGAGCGTTTCGCAGTTCGTAACTCTGGTGCTACAACGGTTGTTGAGGGTACTGGCGACCATGGTTGTGAATACATGACGGGTGGAACAGTAGTTGTATTGGGCGCAACAGGGCGTAACTTTGCTGCAGGTATGAGCGGTGGTATTGCTTATGTTTACGACGAGGATGGATTGTTCGATAAGCGTTGCAATACCAGCATGGCAACACTAGAAAAAGTGCTGCCTTCTGCAGAGCAAATTGCCAAGATGCCGAAGTCTGAATGGCATGCCCCTATCGATGTGAAAGATGGCGGCGAGCGTTTGACGGACGAGCAAATTTTGAAGGGCTTGATCGAGCGTCATTTCCGTCACACTGGCTCTGAGCGCGCTAAGGCAATCTTGGCTGATTGGGAAAATACCCGCAGTCGCTTTGTGAAGGTTCTCCCAACTGAGTACAAGCGTGCTCTAGGTGAATTGTGGGAAAAAGCTCAGAACAAAACCGTTGCGGCATAAGCCACTTAATTAATAAAGACATTAAGAAAAGATACTAAGGATTCGATATGGGTAAGGTCACTGGATTTATGGAGTTTGAGCGCGTCGGTGAGACGTACGAAGCGCCGGTTAAACGCCTCCATCATTACAAAGAGTTTGTGGCAGCACTAACTGATGAAGAAGCGAAGATTCAAGGCGCACGTTGTATGGATTGTGGTATCCCGTTTTGTAATAACGGCTGCCCAGTTAACAACATCATTCCCGACTTCAATGACTTGGTATTTCAGAATGATTGGAAGAATGCATTAGATGTTTTGCAATCAACCAATAACTTCCCAGAATTTACTGGTCGCATTTGCCCAGCTCCTTGCGAAGCTGCTTGTACCTTAGGGATCAATAGCACTGCAGTCGGTATCAAGTCTATTGAGCATGCCATTATTGATAAAGGTTGGGAAAGTGGTTGGGTTAAGCCGCAACCTTCCAAAACGAAGACTGGTAAAAAAATCGCAGTAGTTGGTGGTGGCCCAGCGGGTATGGCGGCTGCACAGCAATTGGCTCGCGTTGGTCATGACGTCACTGTATTTGAAAAGAATGATCGTGTTGGCGGCTTACTGCGTTACGGTATTCCTGATTTCAAGATGGAAAAGTGGTTGATTGATCGTCGTGTTGAGCAGATGCAAGCTGAAGGCGTTAAATTTGAGACGGGTGTTTTCGTTGGTAAAGAGGCGATTGGCGCCGAAGTAAAAAATTACTCCAATAAGACAGTTTCTCCTGAGCAATTGATGAAAGACTTTGATGCGGTAGTGATCACCGGTGGTGCAGAGCAGCCACGTGATTTGCCGGTTCCAGGTCGTGAGTTGGCTGGCGTGCACTATGCGTTGGAATTTCTGATTCCGCAAAACAAAGAAAATGCTGGTGATTTCAAAAATGAAATTCGTGCAACTGATAAGCATGTAGTTGTTATTGGCGGTGGTGATACGGGTTCAGATTGCGTTGGAACATCAAATCGTCACGGCGCAACCAAGATTACTCAGTTTGAATTGCTCCCACAACCTCCAGAAGTTGAGAACACCCCTTTAGTTTGGCCATATTGGCCAACAAAATTACGCACATCCTCTTCGCATGAAGAGGGTTGTGATCGTGACTGGTCTGTTGGAACCAAGCGTTTTGAGGGCAAAAACGGCAAAGTTGAGAAGCTGATTGGTGTTCGTCTGGAGTGGAAAGACGGCAAGATGGCAGAAGTAGCAAACTCAGAATTCGAAATTAAGGCAGATTTAGTACTCTTGGCTATGGGTTTTGTATCTCCAGTTCAGCAGGTATTGAATGCGTTTGGCGTTGAGAAAGATGCCCGCGGCAATGCAAAAGCAACTGTAGATGGTCAAAATGCCTACCAAACGAACGTTCCTAAGGTATTTGCTGCTGGCGATATGCGTCGTGGACAGTCTTTGGTGGTTTGGGCAATTCGTGAGGGTCGTCAATGCGCCCAAGCAGTAGACCAGTATTTAATGGGGTCATCTGTTTTGCCCCGATAATATCGGGGATATGAACAGTGACCAGCCAAATTCTTTGGATGTAAGCAAGCAAGCTGCAGGTGAAGTTGTCGTCTCTATTAAAGACGTCAACTTTTCCTATGCTCCAGGTGAACGTCAGATTTTGTCTGGACTCAATATGGAGTTTAGACGCGGCCAGGTAGTCGCTGTAATGGGTGGCTCCGGCTGTGGCAAGACCACTATCCTTCGTTTGATCGGCGGGCAATTTAATGCTCAATCAGGTCAAGTTCTATTTGAAGGTCAAGACATTGGCAAGATGAATGGTGCTGAGTTGATGGCTGCCCGTCGTCGCATGGGAATGCTTTTTCAGTTCGGAGCATTGTTCACCGACCTGAGTGTTTTTGAAAACGTAGCCTTTCCTCTTCGCGAACATACGGATCTCAGTGAAGAGCTATTGCACTCCTTAGTGCTCATGAAATTGAACGCAGTTGGTTTGCGCGGCGCAAGAGACTTAATGCCTTCGCAAATTTCTGGTGGCATGGCAAGGCGTGTTGCCCTCGCTAGAGCCATTGCTTTAGATCCACCCCTCATCATGTACGACGAGCCATTTGCTGGCCTGGATCCCATCTCTCTTGGCATTACAGCACGCTTAATTCGTGATCTGAATAATGCCTTGGGAGCCACGAGTTTATTGGTTACGCACGATGTTGAAGAGACTTTTGCCATTGCTGATTACGTATATTTCATTGCGAATGGCCGCATTGGCGCAGAAGGAACTCCTGAAGAATTGAGTCGCTCAGCAGATCCTTTTGTTAGACAATTTTTAGATGCAGCACCAGATGGCCCTGTACCTTTTCATTACCCAGGAAAAAGCTTAGAAGAAGATTTTGGAGTGAGTACCTCATGACCACGCTTCTGAGTCTGTTTGGCGACCTTGGATTTTTTGTACGTCGCAATCTAAGTAGTCTAGGTTTGGCTGCTCGCATGTTTGCAGCAGTGATGGCACGCTCAGGATTCTTGCTCAAAAGACCACGTTTGGTGATTGATCAAATTTTGTTTGTTGGCAATCATTCTTTTGTGATCATTGCAGTCTCAGGATTATTCGTTGGATTCGTCTTGGGTTTACAGGGTTACTACACCTTAAATCGTTATGGCTCAGAGCAAGCACTTGGCCTATTGGTTGCCCTCTCTTTAACTCGTGAGTTGGGTCCTGTCATTACCGCTTTATTGTTTGCCGGTAGAGCCGGCACTTCTTTAACTGCGGAGATTGGCCTCATGAAGGCTGGCGAACAGTTGACTGCTATGGAAATGATGGCAGTGGACCCCTTAGGGCGCGTGATTGCGCCGCGACTTTGGGCCGGCATTATTTCTATGCCAATCTTGGCAACGATTTTTACAGCGGTCGGCGTTCTTGGGGGCTACCTAGTTGGCGTGCCTTTGATTGGGGTCGATTCAGGCGCCTTCTGGTCACAGATGCAAGGCGGAGTTGATCTGTTTTCGGATATTGGCAATGGCTTAATTAAAAGCATGGTGTTTGGTGTAGCTGTCACCTTTATTGCCCTGTATCAGGGCTATGAATCCAAGCCTACACCTGAAGGCGTTTCGCAAGCCACTACTCGTACGGTGGTGATCTCTTCTTTATCGGTTTTAGCATTGGATTTCTTGCTAACCGCGATGATGTTCTCAAATTAGAAAGAATAAACTAGGGCTCTTATGAGAAAAAGTGCAATTGATGTCTGGGTAGGAATCTTTGTTGCTATTGGTTTGCTGGCTGCTCTATTTCTCGCACTGAAGGTTGGCAATATGAATGCAGTGTCGTTTGCGCCAACATACAAAATTTCTGCACGCTTTGACAATATCGGCGGCCTCAAACCTCGCGCACCAGTGAAAAGTGCAGGCGTGGTGGTTGGCAGAATTGCTAATATTTCCTTCGATGACAAAACTTATCAAGCAACGGTGGTGATGACCATTGAAGACTCCTATAAGTTTCCAAAGGATTCATCCGCTAAGATTTTGACATCCGGCTTATTGGGTGAGCAATACATTGGTCTTGAGGCGGGCGGATCAGATGATATGTTGACCAATGGCGAAAAGATTGCGCAGACACAATCAGCCATTGTTTTAGAAAACTTGATCAGCCAGTTCCTTTACAATAAAGCAGCAGATAGCGGCCAAGAAAAGGGCGCAGCAAAGTGATGTTGCTTTTTATGCGCAAAGTCAAGATGGCAATCTTGCTTGGTTTGATGGCCTCTTTGGTTGGCTGCGCATCCATTCCTGCTGGCGTAGAGCGCTCTCCCCAGGATCCTTGGGAGCCATTCAATCGCTCAGTTTTTGAATTTAACGAAGGCTTAGATGCTTATGTCCTTAAGCCGGTAGTTACAGGCTATCGTTTTGTATTGCCTGAATTTGTGCGCGATGGAATATATAACTTCTTTAGCAACTACAACGATATTTATACTGCTCTGTATAACTTGCTGCAAGGTAAGCCGGACTATGCCTTTAATGACCTCATGCGCGTGGTGGTCAACACAACAATGGGATTGGGTGGATTCTTGGATCTAGCTACTCCTGGAGGTCTTGAGAAGCACAAAGAAGATTGGGGTCAAACCTTAGGTGTTTGGGGTGTGCCCTCAGGCCCTTATGTAGTTCTTCCGTTCTTTGGCCCAAGTAATGTGCGAGATACTTTTGGCACAGTAGCCGATTTAGAGTCGGACTATCTATTTAAGTATGTGAAGGATGTGGGTCTGCGAAATAGTATTACTGGTTTGCGTGTAGTGAACGCACGTAATACCTATTACGAGGCCGGTGATTTATTGGATGGCGCTGCAATTGATAAGTACAGCTTCTTACGAGATGCTTATATCCAAAGACGTGCCTATCAGATTAACGAGGGCAAAGATGAGGAGGAGCCTAGCATGCCTCCTTACGAGAACGGATATCAGTAAGTCTGAGCGGCTTAATCAACTCGCATTGATGTACAGATAATGAAATGGAACCTATGAAAATTCAAAAAATACTTACTCAATATTTAGCGACAAGTTTGTTTTTGGTTTCTGGTGCTCTTTTTGCACAGGCTCCTGATCAAACAACTCCGCCGGATGTCTTAATTAAAATAGTTGTCACTGAGGTGATGACAACAGTGAAGGCTGATCCCGATATTCAAAAAGGCAATATCCCCAAGATTGTGGAGTTGGTCGAGAAGAAAATTGTTCCATATACCGACATGCGTCGCACTACAGAAATGGCGATGGGTCCTAATTGGAAAAAGGCAACGACCGAGCAACAGGCTCAACTGACTTCCGAGTTTAAGAATCTGCTCATTCGCACTTACTCAGGCGCTTTGAGCCAGCTACGTGACCAAACTGTGCAATTTAAGGCTTTGCGTGCCGCGCCTGACGATAGAGAAGTAGTTGTTAAAACTGTAGTGCTTGGTCGTGGCGATCCAGTACCTTTGGATTACCGCCTTGAAAAAACAGCTAATGGTTGGAAGGTCTACGACATGAACATCATGGGCGTTTGGTTGGTTGAGGCTTATCGCAATCAGTTTTCTAATCAGATCAGTCAAAACGGCATTGAAGGCTTGGTGAAGTTTTTGCAAGACCGCAATAAGCAATTAGCCACTGCTAAACCAGCCAATTAATTGATGAGTACAAACATCATGCCCTTTCTTTTGCCTAAAAAAGTGACGCAAGAAAATGCATTGCAGTTACAAAAAGAAGGCTTGTTAAATAGTCCAAATTTACGCTCGATTGATTGCTCCGAATTGAAAGATTTTGATTCGACAGTGTTAACTGTTTTGTTGGCATGGCAGAAAAAGCTCTTGGCCAGTGGCCAATCTATTTCAGTTGAGCATGCGCCTGAAAAGTTAAAAGTCCTCGCTGGTGTTTACGGCGTAAATGTATTGCTAGGTTTGTAATGACGATACATCCTGCAATTTCCATCCAAAATATATCTAAGCAATACGGAGCACTTCAGGCTTTAGATGATGTTTCATTGAGCATTGAGCCAGGGGAATTCTTCGGTTTATTGGGGCCCAATGGTGCTGGCAAAACTACCTTGATTTCTATTTTGGCTGGTCTAGTGAGACCTAGCCATGGTCATGCCGCCATCATGGGCGCAGATGTTCAGAAGGGGTTTCGTGAGGCCCGCCGGATGTTAGGTGTGGTTCCTCAAGAGTTAGTCTTTGACCCCTTTTTTACTGTGCGCGAGACTTTACGTTTTCAATCTGGCTATTTTGGGATTAAAAATAACGATGCGTGGATTGATGAGATTATGGCCAATCTTGATCTCACCTCCAAAGCAGATAGCAATATGCGTTCCTTGTCTGGCGGAATGAAGCGTAGGGTGCTTGTCGCACAGGCTTTAGTTCATAGACCGCCTGTCATTATTTTAGATGAACCGACTGCTGGAGTCGATGTTGAGTTACGTCAATCCTTATGGCAATTTATTAGTCGGTTGAATCAAGACGGTCATACGATTGTTCTGACTACCCATTACTTGGAAGAGGCAGAAGCTTTGTGTCAACGCATTGCCATGCTCAAACAAGGCAAGATTGTGGCTCTAGATACCACCGCTAATTTATTAAGTCGTTATGGATCTGTCAAAAAAGATGGTGAAGGTAAAACGGACTTAGAAGAAGTCTTTGTCAACATCATGTCGGGGAGTGCGCAATGAAACATGGCCTCAATCGACCTGCCCTAGAGTACGGCAGCGGTTTTCCTACTCTATTGTTTAAAGAGGTAAAGCGCTTTTATAAAGTGGCTTTTCAGACGGTGGCTGCACCGGTGCTTACAGCTGTCCTCTACCTAATGATCTTTGGCCATGTGCTTGAGGGCAGAGAAGTCTACGGACGTTTAAGTTACACGGCCTTCTTAATTCCTGGTCTTGTGATGATGAGTGTCTTGCAAAATGCTTTTGCAAATACTTCATCTTCTTTGATTCAATCTAAGGTCACCGGCAACTTAGTGTTTGTTTTGTTGGCCCCCCTAAGCCATTTCGAGTTTTACTCTGCTTATATTTTGGCTGCAGTATTTCGGGGAATTGTTGTGGGACTGGGCGTTCTATTAATTACCATCTGGTTCGCAACACCCACTTTGGAATATCCATTATGGATTTTGACGTTTGCTTTCTTGGGGGCAGCTATTTTGGGAAGTCTTGGTTTGATAGCTGGTATCTGGGCTGATAAATATGACCAGTTAGCCGCTTTTCAGAACTTCGTCATCATGCCCGCAACGATGTTGTCAGGCGTCTTTTACTCTATTCACTCTTTACCGTCAGCGTGGCAAGTGGTGTCGCACTTCAATCCGTTCTTTTACATGATTGATGGTTTCCGTTACGGCTTTTTTGGGGTTTCAGACAACTCCCCTTGGAGCAGCTTAGTAATTGTGTTCTGCTTCTTTGTGGTGGTGTCAGTCATTGCTTTACGCCTATTACAAAAGGGCTATAAGCTTCGTTATTAATTGTTGAAAACTCGAGTTTGATTAGGAAAAGAAATGCTACCCACCCCAGAACAGATTGAAGGCTATATCAAGCAAGGGCTAGTCTGCACCCACATTCAGGTTGAAGGTGATGGCCAGCACTTTTTTGCAACCATCGTGAGCCCTCAGTTTGAAGGTAAGCGTTTGGTGCAACGCCACCAATTGGTATACGGTGCAATGGGTGATCGCATGAAGGCGGAAGTCCATGCCTTATCAATCAAAGCATTTACACCTGAAGAATTTGCACACAATTCAACAGCATAAAAATTGCCGCATTGCGCATCAATAACTAAGTTTTTACTGGAATCGTTTCATGGATAAATTACGAATGGTTGGCGGCACTCCTCTCAATGGAGAGGTAGTCATTGCTGGCGCTAAAAATGCCGCATTGCCCATTCTGTGCGCTTGTCTATTGACTGATCAACCAGTTGTATTGCGCAATGTTCCTGATTTGCAAGATGTGCGTACTATGCTCAAGCTTTTGCAAGAGATTGGTGTAATGGTTGATTTCCCAAGTGCTGGTGATCGTAGTCACATGGTGTTGAATGCAGCGGTTATTAAAAGTTCAGAAGCGACTTATGAGATGGTGAAAACTATGCGCGCCTCCATCTTGGTACTTGGCCCACTTTTGGCCAGAATGCATAGCGCAAAGGTTTCATTGCCGGGTGGTTGCGCAATTGGCGCACGTCCAGTAGATCAGCACATCAAAGGCTTGAAGGCGATGGGCGCGAGTATCAAGATTAAGAGTGGCTACATTCAGGCTGAAACCAAGCCACAGTCAGATCGCCTAAAGGGCGCCTCCATCTTGACTGACATGATTACCGTAACCGGTACTGAGAATTTGTTAATGGCTGCCACTTTGGCATCGGGTACAACCATCTTAGAAAATGCTGCACGCGAGCCTGAGGTTGGTGACTTGGCTGAATTGTTGGTCAAGATGGGTGCGAAGATTTCAGGCATTGGTAGTGATCGTCTCGTGATTGAAGGGGTAGAGAAACTTCACGGCGCTGAGCACTCGGTTATTCCGGATCGCATTGAAGCGGGCACATTCTTATGTGCAGTTGCTGCCACTGGTGGGGAAATTACAGTCAAGCACTGCCGCCCAGATACTTTGGATGCCGTGATTGTTAAGTTAAAAGAGGCCGGCCTACAAATGGAGATTGGCCCTGACTGGATTAAGGCTTCCATGCAGGGTCGTCCTAAAGCAGTCAACTTCCGTACTTCTGAATACCCCGCTTTCCCGACAGATATGCAAGCGCAGCTCATGACAGTCAATGCAATCGCATCGGGCAGCTCAACGATTACAGAAACGATTTTTGAAAACCGCTTTATGCACGTTCAAGAACTCAATCGTTTGGGTGCGGACATTGCTATTGAAGGCAATACTGCTATTGCGCAGGGAGTAGAGAAGCTCTCCGGTGCGATTGTGATGGCTACGGATTTACGGGCCTCAGCTAGTTTGGTGATTGCTGGATTGGCTGCCCAGGGCGAAACCCAAGTAGACCGGATTTACCACTTAGATCGTGGCTATGACCGCATGGAGCAAAAGTTAACCCTCTTGGGCGCCAATATTGAGCGCGTTAAGTAAGGCTGATGGATAATTAGTCCATGAAATTGACTTTAGCCCTCTCCAAAGGGCGCATATTCGAAGAAACCGCAGAGATCTTGTCCAAGGTCGGCATAGTGCCGCTGGAGGATCCTGAGAAGTCACGCAAACTCATTATTGAGACCTCTAATCCAGATGTTCGTCTCATTATTGTTCGCGCCTCAGACGTGCCTACTTACGTGCAATTTGGCGGCGCTGATTTTGGAGTCGCTGGTTTGGATGTATTGATGGAAAAAGGGAGCGATGGTTTGTACGTTCCTTACGACTTGGATATTGCCAAGTGCAGGATGTCTGTCGCGGTCCGCGAAGGATTTGATTACGCTGCCGCAGTAAAACAAGGCTCTCGTTTAAAAGTTGCTACGAAGTATGTCAATTGCGCGCGTGAACACTTTGCCAATAAAGGTGTGCATATCGATACGATTCAACTGTATGGCTCAATGGAGCTCGCTCCTTTGGTGGGCTTGGCAGATGCGATTGTGGATCTGGTGTCCACCGGTAATACGCTCAAAGCGAACGGCTTAGTGGAAGTTGAGCCAATTGCCGATATCAGCGCTCGCCTAGTGGTCAATCAAGCTTCATACAAACGCAAGCGTGCGCAGCTACAACCTATTTTTGAGCTACTGAAGTAATAGTAGTCAGATCGAGAAGTCTTTTCCCTATGTCTTCAAACATTAACGTAAAACGCCTCAATAGCAAGGATATAGGCTTCAGAGAAATTCTGTTGTCGAGCTTGTCTTTGCCGTCTGCTGATGATGAGGCGATAGATGCTGCAGTAGTGAAGATTTTGGCAGCAGTTAAAGACAAGGGTGATGAAGCGGTTCTAGGCTTTACAAAACAGTTTGATCGCTTGAATGTGGCCAGCGTTTCTGATTTAGAGATTCCTCGCAAAGATTTAGAGCTGGCTTATCAGTCTTTATCTGCTGAACAAAAAAATGCTCTTGATATTGCTGCGCAAAGAGTGCGTGCTTATCACGAGAAGCAAAAGATTGAAGCGGGTTGCCACTCTTGGGAGTACGAAGAGAAGGATGGAACACGTCTCGGTCAAAAAGTAACTCCACTTGATCGTGTTGGCATTTATGTGCCGGGTGGCAAAGCATCTTATCCATCATCCGTGCTGATGAATGCTATTCCTGCAAAAGTAGCGGGTGTTGCCGAGGTGATTATGGTGGTGCCCACCCCTGATGGTGCGCGCAATCCTTTAGTTTTGGCCGCAGCTTATCTTGCTGGTGTAGATCGCGTCTTTATGATCGGTGGTGCTCAGGCAGTTGGCGCTTTAGCCTACGGCACTAAAACTATTCCGTCGGTTGATAAGATTGTTGGACCTGGCAATGCCTATGTGGCTGCAGCCAAGCGCAGAGTCTTTGGTACTGTTGGCATCGATATGATCGCTGGCCCATCAGAAATCTTGATTCTTTGTGATGGATCTACTCCTCCGGATTGGGTTGCAATGGATCTGTTTTCTCAGGCTGAGCATGATGAGCAGGCTCAATCGATCCTGCTCTGTCCAGATGCTCAATATATTGAGCAAGTGCAAGCAAGCATCAACAAGCTCCTCCCAGAAATGCCTAGAGCAAAAGTGATTGAAGCTTCGCTCACAAATCGCGCTTTGTTAATTCAGGTAAACGATATGTCTGAAGCCTGTGAGATTGCTAATGCGATTGCTGCTGAGCACTTAGAGATTTGCGCTGCTGATCCACGTCAGTGGGCTGACCTAATTCGTCATGCGGGCGCCATCTTTATGGGTAGCTACACCAGCGAATCCTTGGGCGATTATTGCGCCGGCCCTAATCACGTTTTACCGACTGCACGCACGGCACGCTTTTCTTCACCATTGGGTGTGTATGACTTTATCAAGCGTTCGAGCATGATTGAAGTAAGCGAAGCTGGAGCTCAAACCTTGGGTGCTGTTGCAAGTACGCTAGCTCACGGTGAGGGCTTACAAGCCCATGCACGTGCAGCTGAGATGCGCTTAAAGAAGTAAGCGTGTAATAAACCTGCGCTGACTTCTTAAAAATTTAATTCAGAATTTCTTTTAAAGCGGCAACAAGTTCATTACTTTGTTCGTCTGTGCCAATCGTAATGCGCAAGAACTCTTCGATGCGTGGTGATTTGAAGTGACGCACGATGATGCCGCGATCCCGCAAGGCTTGATATAGCTTAGCTCCAGCATGCTGGGGATGTCGCGTGAAAATAAAGTTTGCAGTCGAAGGCAGGGTTGCAAATCCCAAAGCATCGAGTTGCTCAATTAACGTTGTACGAGTTTGAATCACCTTAGCTGAGCTTGCTTCCAGATGTGCTTGATCTTCAATAGCTGCAATCGCACCAGCTTGAGCAAGGCGTCCCAAGGGGTAGGAGTTAAAACTATTTTTTACTCGTTCCAAGCCCTCAATCAAAGCTGGATGGCCAACGGCAAAGCCGACGCGCAGACCAGCCAGAGCTCGGGATTTAGAGAGCGTGTGAACTACTAACAAATTTTCTGGACAGTCGGCGCCACGCAACAGTGGAATGCAAGATTCAGTTCCGTAATCGACGTAGGCTTCATCAATAACAAGTACTGAATCTTTGTTGCGCAAGACTAGTGCTTCAATTTCTGAGCGGGGAATCGATCTACCAGTTGGCGCATTGGGGTTAGGGAAAATAATTCCGCCGTTAGGAGATTGGTAGTCAGCAGTTTTAATCTCAAAATTTTCGTCCAAGGGAACTATTTGGGCATTAATTCCAAAAAGTTTGCAGTAGACGGGATAGAAGCTATAGGTAATATCTGGAAAATGCACGGGTTTACTTTGCTTGAGTAAACCAGCAAAGACGTGCGCCAACACTTCATCAGAGCCATTGCCTACAAAGACTTGATTTGCATCTAAGCCATGTAATTTAGCGATAGCTTGTTTTAGGGCTGCGCCTTCCGGATCGGGATAGAGGCGTAAATCGGCAGTATTTTGACCTTCAATAGCAGCAAGTGCTTTGGGCGATGGGCCATAGGGACTCTCGTTGGTATTGAGTTTTACCAGCCGCTGCATTTGCGGTTGTTCCCCTGGAACATAGGGGGTTAGGGTTTGAACAACGGGGCTCCAAAAACGGCTCATGAGGGTTCTCAGGTCAAAAATCGGGATAAAAGTGCAGCAATATCGATATTTAAATCTCTTCTAGGAATGATATTATGAGGCTTCAATCAACACTTCGCCTCGCGGCGCAATGAAGCATGCGGCAAGCCGACGTCACCCGAAACACTTCGGAAACCAAAATTCAGATTTCCATCAATTTAGATGGAACCGGTAAGGCTGAGCTAGCCTCCGGAGTCCCTTTTCTTGACCACATGCTCGATCAGATTGCGCGTCACGGCATGATTGACCTCAAAGTGGTTGCAAATGGCGACACCCATATTGATGATCACCACACCGTTGAAGATGTGGGAATCACGCTAGGTCAGGCTTTTGCCAAGGCAGTGGGCGATAAAGCGGGTATTACTCGTTACGGTCATTCCTATGTGCCTCTTGATGAGACCCTTTCTCGCGTAGTGATTGATTTCTCTGGTCGCCCAGGTTTGGAATTCAATGTTCCATTTACCCGTGCACGCGTAGGTGATTTTGACGTGGATCTCAGCATTGAGTTCTTCCGTGGTTTTGTGAACCACGCTGGAGTCACTTTGCACATCGATAATCTGCGCGGTATTAATGCGCATCACCAAATTGAAACTGTGTTCAAGGCTTTTGGTCGCGCTTTGCGTATGGCCTTGGCGGTTGATCCACGTGCTTCAGGCGCCATTCCTTCAACTAAAGGAAGTCTGTAATCTAGACTCCCCACGGTTGCTCAGAAGACAACAGTAGACAACAGGTAAATTTTGGCGCAAACCATTGCGATCGTCGACTATGGAATGGGTAATCTCCGTTCCGTATATCAAGCATTTCATCATGTTGCACCTGATGACAATGTATTGATTGCTCATCAGCCAGAAGAGATTCATTCTGCAGATCGCGTCGTTTTGCCTGGTCAAGGCGCCATGCCAGATTGCATGAAGCATCTAGAGGAATCTGGATTGTTAGATGCCTTACTGGAAGCTTCTAAAAGCAAGCCGCTTTTAGGAGTCTGCGTAGGCGAGCAAATGCTGTTTGATAGAAGTGCAGAGGTGCGCGCTACCGAGCAATGGACTCCTTGTTTAGGTTTGATTCCCGGGGAAGTGCGTCGTTTTGAGCTGGTTGGTCAAAAGCAGCCAGATGGCTCCTCCTATAAAGTCCCTCATATGGGCTGGAACCAAGTGCGCCAAGACCGAAAACACCCGCTTTGGGATGGCATACCTGATTTAACGAGCTTCTATTTTGTGCATAGCTACTATGTTGTGCCGCAGCGTAATGAAGATACAGCCGGTTCTACTGAATATGGCGATTGGTTTACTTCTGCGGTGGCGCGAGATAATATTTTTGCAACTCAATTTCATCCAGAAAAAAGTGCAGAATACGGTTTAAAGCTTTATAAAAATTTTGTTTCTTGGCAACCTTAATATTCCTAACCATTTGCTATGCTGCTGATTCCCGCAATTGATCTTAAAGACGGCCACTGTGTTCGACTCGAACAGGGTGATATGGATAAAGCTACAGTGTTTTCAGAAGACCCTGGCGCAATGGCGGCGCATTGGATTAGCAAAGGCGCTCGACGCTTACATTTAGTGGATCTCAACGGCGCATTTGCCGGCAAGCTCAAAAATGAGGCCGCGATTAAATCGATTCTCAAAGCGGTTGGCAACGAAATCCCTGTGCAACTTGGTGGTGGTATTCGTGATCTTGAAACGATTGAACGTTTATTAGATGACGGTATTAGCACTGTCATCATTGGTACCGCAGCAGTGAAGAATCCCGGCTTTGTACAAGATGCCTGCACAGCATTTCCAGGCCATGTGATGGTTGGTTTAGATGCGCGCGATGGCAAAGTAGCGACTGATGGTTGGAGCAAGATTACCGGTCATGAAGTGATTGATCTTGCCAAGAAGTTTGAAGATTGGGGCGTAGAAGCCATTATCTATACCGATATTGGTCGGGATGGCATGCTCAAGGGCGTCAACATTGAAGCCACAATCAAACTGGCTCAAGCCATTCGTATTCCGGTAATTGCCAGTGGTGGACTATCAAATAATCAAGATATTGATGCGCTGTGCAAGGCGGAAGAAGAAGGCGTCATGGGCGTGATTGCTGGCCGCTCTATTTACGCGGGCGACCTTGATCTTGCGGCCGCTCAAAAATATGCTGATGAGTTAACCCTCAAGTACGCAAAGAAAATTATCTAGTGTTAACGAAGCGAATTATTCCTTGTTTGGATGTCACTGCAGGGCGCGTTGTTAAGGGTGTTAACTTTGTTGGCCTCAGAGATGCGGGCGATCCCGTCGAAATTGCAAAACGGTATGACACACAGGGCGCTGATGAGCTGACGTTTTTAGATATCACCGCTACTTCTGATGGACGCGATCTGATTTTGCACATCATTGAGGATGTGGCATCACAAGTTTTTATTCCGCTTACTGTTGGCGGCGGTGTGCGTGCAGTGGCTGATGTGCGTCGCTTACTGAATGCCGGCGCAGATAAAGTGAGCATGAATTCTTCTGCGGTAGCTAACCCCGATTTAGTTTCCGATGCAGCCGCTTATTACGGTTCTCAATGTATTGTGGTGGCGATTGATGCCAAGCAAACTGAAGCTGGCAATTGGGAAGTGTTTACCCATGGCGGTAGAACTGCGACTGGAATGGATGTAGTCACATGGGCTACTGAAGTGGCTAAACGTGGTGCAGGCGAGATTCTCTTAACAAGCATGAACCGCGATGGCAGTAAGGATGGCTTTGACTTGGCTTTAACTGCTGCAGTAAGTGATGCGGTTTCTGTTCCCGTGATTGCCTCTGGCGGTGTTGGTAATTTGCAGCATTTAGTCGATGGCATTACTAAGGGTCATGCAGATGCAGTATTGGCCGCTAGTATTTTTCACTATGGTGATTACACCGTTGGGCAGGCAAAAGAATATATGGCAGCCCAAGGAATTCCGGTTCGGATTTAATCGGTGTTCTTAAGCGCTAATCGCCATATGCGCGATAAAGGCGGAGCGGTTTTCACCAGCAGATTTGGCCTTAGCATCTAATCTTGCTAGAACCCTTTTTGGTAAAGAAATATTTACTCTTTCGATATCGTCCGACAGTAATGCTGGGTCAATTTCAGCAATTGCCCAGATATATCCTTTGAACTCTTTCTTCTTTTGAAGATCGGTAATAGAACTGGGCTTTGGGATATCTTCGCCCGCGTCTAATGCGGCCTCAATCCAAAGCTCAATCGCTTCTTTGGCATTCTCAATAGCCTCATCAATTCCGCTGTCAGCAGCAGAAAAACAACCTGGCATATCGGGAATAATTACACCCCAGGCTAAGTTATCTCCACCCGGTTTAATAGCAATTGGATATTTCATCATAGCCCTTCTGTTGACATACGAATTTTAATTTATACACACAGTACACACAAATGAGAGAAGTGTCCATGAAATAGTGGGGTCTTTTTGGCAGGCCCTAGAAACTCGTTATTTGCTTGGCGCAAAACAATTCTGTCAAAATTGGACAAATGTCAGATACGAATAAAAACTCACAAGACCAGGCCTTATTAGAGGCAGTGACTTGGAATGATCAGGGCCTAGTACCCGTTATTGCACAAGAAGTGGGTAGTGGCGATGTATTAATGATGGCCTGGATGAATCGCGATGCCCTTTTGGAAACTATTCGCTTGGGTGAGGCTGTCTACTGGACTCGTTCCAGACAAAAACTGTGGCACAAGGGCGAAGAGTCTGGCCATACCCAGAAAGTAAAAGAAATTCGTCTGGATTGTGATGGGGATACGATTTTGCTGATGGTTGAGCAAAAAGACGGGATTGCTTGCCATACGGGTGAGCATAGCTGCTTCTTTAGGGAGTGGGATTCTGTAAGCTCAAATTGGCAAAAGATCAGTAAAAACTGACCCAAATAAATATTTATGGTCTGTATTTCCACTTTATAGTCGTTTAGAATGGTATATACTTTGATATATACCAAGGGGCTAGGATGATGGGTCTAACAGCAAAAATCTTTATGAATGGGCGTAGTCAAGCAATAAGATTGCCTGCAGCCTTTCGTTTTGAGGAAAAAGAAGTATTTATTCGGCGTGATCCCAGTACTGGCGACTTAATTCTGTCCAGAAGGCCCGAAAACTGGGATAGCTTTTTCGTGGCGCTTGCAAGCGCGGATGTTCCTTTGGATTTCTTAAGTCCCGAAGATCGAAATCAAGGTTCGCAAGATCGAGATCCTTTTGCTGGAGTCAATGAGTGATGAGATATATGCTCGATACCAATACCATCAGCAGTCTCATTAAGAAAAACCCAGTAGTAAGCAGAAAAATCGCCAGTGTTCCTATGGAAAGACTATGCTTGTCAGTGATATCTGAAGGTGAAATTCTCTACGGGTTGGCAAAAAAGCCCCATGCTAAGAATCTTCATTTAGCGGTGCAAGAGTTTTTGAAGCGAGTCGATGTTATGGTTTGGGATACTAATGTGGCTAAGCATTATGGTGTTTTGAGGGCGGAGCTAGAGGGTGGCGGCAATGTATTGGGCTCTCTCGATATGCAAATTGCAGCACATGCTTCTCAGCTCGGGGCAATTTTAGTAACGAATGACCAAGCTTTTAAAAGGATTCAGAAGCTAAAGGTAGAGGATTGGACTGTATAGTCTGCAAAACTTATTCATGGACAAAATATTGAATTCAGACAAAAAAATCGAATCTGGTTTAACCCATTTAGCCGATGTAGTTGATCAACGTCGTGATGCGTTTAAGGCCGGCCAAGCAGATCCTAAAACCTCGTATACCGCTTTACTCTTTTCAAAGGGTGATGATGGGATCTTGAAAAAGATTGGTGAAGAAGCGACTGAGGCCGTTATGGCCGCAAAAGATGCGCGTAATTCTAATTTGGCGGCTGATCAGCAAAAGCTCTTAGTCGGCGAAATGGCTGATTTGTGGTTTCACTGCTTGATTGCTTTGTCTCAATTTAACCTGCGCCCGGAAGATGTTATTGCCGAGCTTGATCGTCGCCTGGGAACATCCGGTATCGAAGAGAAGGCAGCTAGAAAAGCTACTGGTAAAGAGTAAGCACGGATAAATACGAGAAAAAGCATGTCACACGATCCTAATTGCCTGTTTTGTAAGATTTCTCAAGGTTTAATTCCCTCTCAGAAGGTCTATGAGGACGAGGAAATCTATGCTTTTAAAGATATCAACCCGGCAGCGCCAGTCCATTTTTTGATGATTCCTAAAAAGCATATCCCCATGCTGGAGTCAGCAGAAAGCGTAGATGCTCCTTTGCTGGGTAAAATGATGGAATTAGCACCGCGTCTTGCCAAAGAGCAAGGCTGTCGTCCTGGTAAGGATGGTGGCTTTAGGTTGATGGTGAACAATGGTGCGGATGGTGGGCAGGAGGTTTATCACTTGCACTTACATGTGATGGGCGGTCCCCGCCCCTGGAAAAAATAATCCAAGGAGATTAAAAATGGGTTCATTTAGCATTTGGCATTGGTTAATTGTTTTGGTGATCGTGATGTTGGTGTTCGGTACCAAAAAATTGCGCAATATCGGCCAAGATTTGGGCGGCGCTGTAAAAGGCTTTAAAGATGGCATGAAATCTGCTGAAGAGCCTAAAGAACAAATTCAACAAAGTACTGCAACAGCAGACAAGACTGTTGATGTGCAAGCTAAAGACGTAAACAAATAACTAACTAATAGCTGAAGCGCACTTGAAACTCATGCTGCATTTAAATAACTGCGTTACATGATTGATCTCGGAGTTTCAAAACTTGCGCTGATTGCTGTAGTTGCTCTGGTGGTGGTTGGACCAGAGCGCCTGCCTAAAGTAGCTCGCATGGCTGGTAATTTGTTTGGCCGTGCACAGCGCTATATGGCGGACGTCAAGTCTGAAGTGAGTCGTCAGATGGAGGTGGAGGAATTTAAAAAGTTTCGAGAAGAAACTGTTGCCACTCTCAAAGAGGTTGAAAACAGTATCGGCTCTACGGTTCAAGAGGCTAGCGCTAACTTAAGCGATCAAGCAGATATTTTTGAAACGAGCTTTGATAAGCCGCCCTTAGATGAAAAAGAAGTGCTTCGTAAAACTAAGCGCCAAGGCCGCAACAGCTGGGGTGTGCGTCGAGCTGCAAGGCCGCTTTGGTTTAAGCGTTCCGCTGGCATTCGTACTCGAGTGCAATCTGGCGCTGCTAGGATGAAGCGCTTTCATCACAGTGCTGGCAAATAAAAATAATAGTAAAAAGTAAAATAATAAAAACACTTACGCATGACTGAAAACAATTCAACTGAAGATTCGGGATTACAAGAAACCTTTCTTTCCCACTTATTTGAATTACGTGATCGCGTAATTAAAGCAGCGCTCGCAATTATTGTTGTCTTCGTATGTCTAGTCTACTGGGCGCCAGATATTTTCCATTTGTTTGCACAGCCTTTATTGGAGGCTCTGCCTGCCGGTGGCAAGATGATTGTGACGGACGTCACAGGTTCATTCTTTGTGCCGATGAAGGTCACCATGCTAGTCGCATTCATCATCGCTCTACCAGTGGTGATGTATCAACTTTGGGCATTCATTGCGCCTGGTTTGTATTTGCATGAAAGAAAACTCATTCTGCCTTTGGTCGTGAGTAGCTATACCTTGTTCATTGCTGGTATGGCGTTTGCTTACTTTTTAGTATTTCCAACGGTATTTAAGTTCATGGCTAGCTATAACGCACCCTTGGGTGCTGAGATGTCGACCGACATTGATAACTATTTAAGTTTTGCCATGACAACCTTCTTGGCATTTGGTATTACTTTTGAAGTGCCTGTTGTGGTGGTTGTCTTGGTGCGCATGGGTATGGTGCCCCTGGCTAAACTGAAAGAAATTCGCCCTTACGTGATTGTGGGAGCTTTTGTGATTTCAGCTGTAGTGACACCACCCGATGTACTTTCTCAATTATTGCTAGCCGTACCCATGACCTTGCTCTATGAAATAGGGCTATTGGTTGCGCGCTTTTACGTGCCAAAACCCTCCGATGAGGATACCGAAACTGATCAATCAACTTCTGCGTCGACCTGATTCTTGGAGAAAGTCGTTGTAAGCCAGTTGGTAACGCGATCAAAGCGATAGCGTCTTTGGCGTAAATTGCCCTCCAGATCCATCTCCGAGCCAGCAAAGGCTTTGCCAGCCGCCAAGAGGGCGCGACGTTGTTGAATCGTTTCAATCTGAATCAATCTAGGCAAGATCTTTGGTAATTCCCAGCGAATATCTACCACCACACAATGCTCGTGCTGTAGCTGCCCTACCTCGCTCAATAACAATTCTGCTTTACTAAAATTAAATTGGTTAGCAATGATGATGCGATGGCAAAGCAATAACCAATCTTCATCCACCTTATGTTCGGCATGGTGATTAATCGCCACTTCAGCGCATTGAGCTAATTCATACCATTCATTTTCTTTAGGGTTAGGGCAGCTTTCCAAAATCTTGCTGAGCAACTCTTTAGCTTCTGCCACGCCTTGCTGGTGGGCTTGCCATACCCAATAGGAGGCTTGCAGACCGCGTACCTTCTCTTCGCTCTTTTCACGCTTGCGCCACAAATTGGCGCCTTTACGAAGTTGTGCTTGTGGATGACCAAGATCGGCGGCACGATCAATACAGCGATCACTCTCTGCGGCGTTGTAACCAGAAAACTGCGGGCGACGATAAATTTCGCCGAGTGCATACCAGGCATCTCGATCGCCATCCTTGGCAGCAAGCTCTAACCAATAGGCAGCTTTTTTTAGTGAGGCATTGGATTTTGTTTCTGCCACCTCAACCCGTTCGTCGAGTTGTGCGAGGCGTAAGCCCAGAGTAAGTTTCGCAACTGTCAAACCAAGCTCAGCAGCTTGAATTAATGCATCGTCATTTTGATCATCAAGCCATACCTTCCAGAGGGAGGAGAGAGCTTCATTCTTAGGTTGCAATTTAATCAGCAACTCTTTTGCGTTGTTTGCGAAAAGAGATTCCCCATCTGCAAGATCCTGTAAATATTGTTTAGCAATCTTTTGAATGCCGGCAACATCCAAAGAAGATAATTTTTCTAGAGTTGATGATGAATTCTTTTTGAGCCAATCTGCCAGTTGCGATTGGACACTCTGATTGGCAGGATTAATTAATAGGTTAACAAGCTGCCATTTAGCAGCAAGATTGGCATCAGAGGCCTTTTCAGCTTCAGCTAACTTCCAAAAAGAGTCCCAGCCAAACCCAAAGGCAGGTGAGCTAAAGGTTTCAGCAAGCGGAATGTTGGCAATCTGGCTTAAAAGATCAAGAATTTCAGCATCACCTGAGCTTTTATTTTCAAGTGATTGATTTGTAATGGAAAAATAGGATTTTTCCAACCAAATGAGGGCGTTGGCAGGCTGAATGGGGGTTTTAAAAGCGCCCGTTAAATATGCGGAAGCCAGTTTTTGTTGTGCAGAAACGTCACCCAATCGTGCTGAACTGAGGATTTTTAAGAATTCGCGGCTTGCCATGTGACAATTTTGTCATCTAAGGCCCATAAAAGACAGAAAACAAAGGTCTTGTTGCCGAGATACAACGAAGAAAGCCAAAAAACTACCTTTTGACAAGCAAAAAGATCTCCTAAATACCCTGACCTCCAGTCTGGTGAGGCAAAAGAAGCAAAATTCGTAGGTCCCAGTTTTATTTGGGCATTACTTTTAATTTTTGGAGATTTAAAGAATGAAAAAATCGCTATTAGCACTCGCAGCATTGTCAGCTATTGCTGGCGCTGCTCAAGCTCAGTCCAGCGTAACCGTATACGGTATCTTGGACGTTGGTTACATTGGTACTAACGCACGTGTATCAAACTCATCAAACGTTAACAACGGTGGTCAGGCTAAGACTACTACTAACCAATTTGGTTCTTCTGCTGAGCAAACATCACGTATTGGCTTCAAAGGCACAGAAGATTTAGGTAACGGTTCACAGGCTTTCTTCACCGCTGAATTCCAACTATACCCAAATGATCAACAGTTGAACGGCACTACTACTGTAAGCGGCACAAAAGCAAACAACGTAGACGCAAACTCTGGTGGTTTATTAAACCGTCAAACATTTGTTGGTTTGCATAAGAATGGTATTGGCCAATTCGCTGTTGGTACTCAGTACACCCCAATGTTTAATGCTTTGGCAGCTACTGATCCTGGCCAAACCAACAATATGGCTGGTAGCGTAATTTATCCTGCCAACTCTTCAGGTAATAGCAATGATGGCGCCAACAGCAATGCATTGACTGTTCGCACATCTAACACTTTGTCTTTGAAGTCTGATAAATTTGCTGGCTTCACAGGTAGCGCTGTTTATGTTTTGAATAACAAAAATGCATCACAAGTTGACTCTACTACTGGCGTAGCAACTGCTGGTGGCAATACTAATGCTAGCGGTTGGGGCTTAGGTGCTGATTACACATTCAGCAAGTTCTATGCAACTGCTGCGTATCAGTCATTCAAGCAATTGACAACAGTTGGTAACGTAACTCCATTCACAACTGGCGCAACTGGCAATACTCCTGCTGCTTGGACTCAAGCTCAGGGTAACGGTGCTACAACTGTAAGTGGTGGTGCATTCAACTCAACTGATAACCAGTTTTATGTTGCAGGTACGTATGACTTTGGCATCTTGAAGGCTTTCGCTAACTATACAAACCGTAAAGTAACTTCTAGTGCATCTACTAACTACTACCTCAAGCGTCAAGCTGAGCAGATTGGTGTTCGTAGCTACATTACTCCAACAATCGAAGGTTGGGCTTCTGCTGGTTTAGGTCGTTACACAGCATTTGGTCAAAATACACCAACAGCTAACTTCAACGCATGGCAGTTGGGATCTAACTACTACCTTAGCAAGCGTACAAACTTGTATGCTATCTATGGTCAGTCTTTGACATCTAACTCTGCTGCTGCCGGTGTAACTACTAGCGGTGGTTACAGCAACTATGCAGTTGGTGTGCGTCACACTTTCTAATTTGATGCTAGCGTAAGCTAGTTGAAGATTGGTCTAGTATTAGATAACCCACTGTGGCAACACAGTGGGTTTTTCTTTTGCTGTTATTGGGATTTGAATGAAAAAACAAATCATAAATCAAGCAATATCAATTCATTTCATAAAAACTGTAAGTAGATGCACTTAGATCAAGCATTTTTTATAGATTAAAGGTGAAAAGTCTGCTAAAAAGTGGATAGATCAACGGCACGTGCATCCTAAAATGAAAATGCGCTAATAGATGAAATTCATCAGCAACAAAAATAAAGGTTAAAAATGTTGAAAAGAATAAATAACGGTTCACTTTTCTCTAAGTCCGCACCATTTGTACTGTTTGCTTCACTAGTTTTTGCATCTAGTGCACATGCTGGTAGCCAAACTATGGATAAAATGAAATCATCCGGTGCTGTCACCATGGGGGTTCGCGAATCCTCTATACCAATGTCCTATACCACTGGCGATAGCCGTTTTGACGGCTACCACGTCGAAATTTGCCGGATGATTTTGGCTGACATTAAAGATAAGCTTGGAATGAGCACGCTGCGTATTAATTATCAGCCTGTTACCTCCCAAAATCGTGTGCCCTTGGTTCAAAACGGCACCGTAGATATTGAGTGCGGCACAACAACCAATAATGTAAACCGTGCAAAAGATGTTGGCTTTGCAAATACGCTTTACGTGGAAGAGGTTCGCATTGCCGTGAAGGCAAATTCGGGAATTAAATCTATTGCTGACTTAAACGGTAAAAAAGTGGCAACCACTACCGGCACTACCTCTGTGCAACTTTTGCGCAAAAATGAAAAAGCGACTGGCGTTAATTTTGATGAAGTATTTGGAAAAGACCATGCCGATAGTTTCTTATTGCTGGAGTCTGGACGCGCCGACGCATTTGTCATGGATGGATCTATTTTGGCTGGAAATATTGCCAACTCTAAGAATCCAAAAGATTACAAAATTGTTGGTGAAGTTTTGAGTACTGAGCCAATTGCCATCATGGTTTCTAAAAATGATCCTGAGTTCAAGGCCGCTGTAAACGCAGCTATTGCGAAGATTGTTGCGAATGGCAAAATGCCTGGATTGTGGAATAAGTGGTTCTTGTCGCCAATTCCGCCAAAAAATATCGTAGTTGGTCTTGAGCTATCTCCAGCAACTAAAAATGCTTGGGCTAATTTGAATGACAAACCTGCAGAAGACTACAACAAGAAGTAATCAATAAAAATAAGTTTCTACTATGTCATTAGATTTAGGTGTCTTCTGTAAAAGCACCTTAGATGGAGAGGTGGTTGATCACTGCTTCTCCTCATTGTTTGGGCTTGGGCAAAATGCTGACCCAAGTTACTTAGACTGGCTTTTCAAGGCCTGGGGTTGGACCTTAGCGGTTGCGATCTTAGGCCTTGCTATTGCATTGGTCTTAGGTGCGGTGATGGGAACATTTCGCACGCTGCCACAGACTAGCACTTTAAACAAATGGTTGGTGCGATTTTCAACAGCATGGGTTGAGCTCTTTAGAAACATCCCTATTCTCGTGCAGGTATTTCTTTGGTACCACGTGATTCCTGCTTTTGTCTTACCTTTAAAGGCTTTGCCTTCTTATTGGTTAGTCAGTATTGCGCTAGGCTTTTTTACCTCTGCGCGTATTGCTGAGCAAGTGAGGGCGGGGATTCAGGCGCTACCAAGCGGTCAGGGTATGGCGGCGACTGCTTTAGGTCTGACGACCGCGCAAAGCTATCGCTATGTCATTTTGCCGATGGCATTGCGTATTGTTATTCCTCCACTCACTTCCGAGAGCATGAATCTGATTAAGAATTCATCCGTGGCGTTTGCAGTTTCAGTTCCTGAGCTCACCTTATTTGCAATGCAAGCTCAAGAGGAAACATCGCATGGTGTAGAGATCTATTTAGCGGTAACATTTTTGTATGCTTTATCTGCATTTGCTGTAAATCGTGTGATGGCATTGATTGAAAAAAGAACTCGTATACCTGGCTTCATTGTGGCCTCTAGCGACGCGGGGGCTCACTAAATGTTTAGTCTGGATCTAAGTTTTTATAACTGGGAACTGTTTACTAATTACATTCTGAAGGGCTTGCTCTTTAGTGTGCAGTTAACAGTACTTGCCACTATTGGCGGAATAATATTTGGCACATTTTTAGCGCTGATGCGTTTATCTGGGAAGCCATCATTGGTATATCCAGCTACTTTTTACGTCAATACCATGCGCTCAATTCCATTGGTGATGGTTATCCTCTGGTTCTTCCTTTTAATACCAATGCTGATTGGTAAACCCATTGGTGCTGACTTATCCGCCACCATTACCTTCATTGCATTTGAGGCTGCCTTTTTTTCGGAGATTGTGAGGGCTGGAATTCAGTCAGTTCCAAAGGGGCAGGCATAT
The DNA here is from genome assembly GCF_035012985.1 of Polynucleobacter sp. MG-28-Ekke-A2. Lineage (NCBI taxonomy): Bacteria > Pseudomonadati > Pseudomonadota > Betaproteobacteria > Burkholderiales > Burkholderiaceae > Polynucleobacter > Polynucleobacter sp. MG-28-Ekke-A2. The sequence continues at coordinate 57,083 of NZ_JAYGQU010000002.1, forward strand.
GCAGCGGAAGCCTTAGGAATGACTTACGGGCAAAACATGCGCTTTATTATTCTTCCACAAGCCTTTAGAAACATGATTCCCGTCTTTATGACGCAAACCATTGTTTTATTTCAAGATACATCCTTGGTTTATGCAATTGGTGCTTATGATTTACTCAAGGGCTTTGAGATTGCAGGTAAAAATTATGGCCGTCCAATAGAGACTTACCTCTTGGCTGCTTTTACGTATTTCCTCATTTGTTTCTCGCTGTCTAAGGTGGTACGCAAGATTCATGCCAAAGTCGCCATCATTCGTTAATTATTTTTTAAGTTACTAATACATCATGATTGAACTTCGTAACGTATCAAAGTGGTACGGCTCCTTTCAAGTGCTGACTGATTGCAGTGCAACGATCCAGAAGGGAGAGGTGGTAGTTATCTGTGGACCATCAGGCTCAGGTAAATCGACTTTAATTAAGACAATTAATGCATTAGAGCCATTTCAAAAAGGTGAAATATCGGTTGATGGAGTCCAGTTACATGACCCAAAAACTAACCTACCCAAGCTACGCGCTAGAGTGGGTATGGTATTTCAGCACTTCGAGCTTTTTCCACATTTAAGCGTTTCAGAAAATTTAACGCTTGCGCAAATGAAGGTGTTAGGAAGAACCACCGATGAAGCAAACACGCATGGGCTTAAGTATTTAGAGCGTGTGGGGTTGCTAGCACAGAAAGATAAATTTCCAGGCCAGTTATCCGGCGGTCAGCAACAGCGCGTTGCCATTGCCAGGGCTTTAAGTATGGACCCCATAGTGATGTTATTTGATGAACCTACTTCTGCCCTGGATCCCGAAATGGTCGGTGAAGTTTTGGATGTGATGGTTAAGCTTGCTAACGAAGGCATGACAATGTGCTGCGTTACACACGAGATGGGTTTTGCTAGAAAGGTGAGTCATCGTGTGATCTTCATGGATCAAGGGCGCATCGTTGAAGACTGCAGCAAAGCTGAATTTTTTGATAATCCTGAGGCTCGCTCACCAAGAGCAAAAGAGTTTCTATCAAAAATACTGGCCCATTAGCCTTTAGCAAAGTCACCCATTAGTTAGTAAGCTGTTTTGGTTTTGGGCGCTTTCCAGTTTGAGCTATTAGCTCCATTTCTTTGCCTTTGCGCAGAATCGTGAGCTTGGCGTCATTGCCTGGACTAATTTGAGCAATTTGATTCAGTAGGCTCCGCACATCCTTAATTGGATTGCCGTTTACCGTAATCAGCACATCTCCTGGCTTTATCCCTCCACGTGCTGCAGGGCCATTCTCAAGCACGCCAGATATGAGAACGCCTTCAGTATTGGCAGGCAGTCCTAGGGACTCTGAGAGCTCTATGGAGAGGTTCTGAGGCTCGACTCCTATCCACCCCCTAGTAACGCTGCCATTGGCTAGGATGGACTCCATGACTTGCTTAGCAAGATTGACGGGGATCGCAAAGCCAATGCCCATAGACCCGCCATTATTTGAGTAGATCGCGGTGTTTATGCCAATCAGATTCCCGCGAGTATCAATCAGTGCGCCACCAGAATTTCCGGGGTTAATTGCTGCGTCGGTTTGAATAAAGTTTTCAAAGGTATTAATGCCCACGTGGTCGCGACCTAATGCAGAAACAATCCCGGAAGTGACTGTTTGGCCGACGCTAAATGGATTGCCAATTGCTAGAACCACATCGCCTACATGCACAGACTCAACTTTGCCTAGAGTAATTGGGGTAGGTAATTTCTTGGCTTCAATTTTTAATACAGCAATGTCAGTTTCTGGATCGCTACCAATCACTTGCGCTTTTACTTTTCGACCATCTGATAAAGCCACATCAATGTCATCTGCATCGCTAATAACATGATGGTTAGTCAGGATGTAGCCTTCGGGGCTGACTAAGACTCCTGACCCTAGGCTTGAACTGGGCTCTTCCTCTGGCGGCTGATCCCCAAAAAAGAATTTAAATAAAGGATCTGCAGAATTTGGGCTTCCACCCTTTCGAGTCTTTGGCTTAGCGGAGGCTTTGCTTGTAAAAATGTTGACGACCGCTGGCATTGAGCGCTTCACAGCCTCGTGATACGAACCAGGGCTCAGTTGCCCGTCATAGTTGCTTTCTTTTAGCGAGACCGTATCAACCAAAGAACCTACCCTAGACTCTGAAAGCCACTCAGGTTTTAAAGTGGCAACAATAAACAAAGCTGCCAACATCACAGTAACGGCTTGCGCAAATAAGAGCCAATATTTTTGGAGGGAAGAATACATCTGGATCGTTTTATTGGCGAATTTGTTGAATGAGGAAATCTTCCAAAGCCCTGATAGGCTCTAAGTCATCAAATAAGATTGTTTTAGATTCCGCAATCTTTTCTTTATAGGAATTTAGTAAATGTTGGTTTTGAATTAACTCTACTACCAAATCAATATAAGCACTATCCGATTGACACACAAGGTCTTCAAGCCCAATGCGATTGAGGATTGCACTAGCAAGCCGACCCCGCATTCTGCTCCCCTCAATAGTGACTATGGGCAAGTCACATATTAAAGCTTGCATCGCTGTATTGAATCCTGAAAATCCTATAGTGTCTAAATATAAGTCTGCTTTTTGCATAAGCCCATAAAACTCTTCCTTTTTAAGAAAGGGAATAAAGCGCAGAAATTGGCTGGCATCGAGTTTTGCATGAGCAAAGGCAGTCTGAAGCCGCTCTTTCAAAAGTGCGGTGAGATTTTCATCAAAGTCAAAGAAGATAAATTGACATTGGCCTAGTCTCTTGGCAATTTTTACAAAAATAGAATCATGATTTGGGTCGTACTTAGAGGGCGAGCCCGCGCATAACAGTATTGGGAGAGTCGGATCGATCCCAAGGCTGGCTAGATCAGGAGCCATCGCCACCACTTTTTCTTGTTGAATATAGGTTCCTAAGCTTGGCAACTGAACTAATGTCTCGCTATAAAGACTTTGTGCATTCTGGGGCTCTAGAAGTTTGGCTGATAGGTAGAAGTCTATTGTGGGGATACCAGTAGTTTCAGGATGACCCCAGCTAGCAATTTGAACAGGGGCTAAACGAAGGCAGGCGAGGGCCTTGCTAGTCATGTCCATGCCGATTTCTGGATAAAGCAGTACATCTAGATTCTGCTTCGCGATCACTTGAGCTGCCCTTTGAACAGAGTTACCGCAGTTGATATAGTTTGCAGTCTTCTCTTTGGCGAATTCTGTCTCGCCATCTTCTACGCCGTTGGTATTGAAGATTTGTATCTCAAATTGATCTGGGTTTAAGGACATTACCCAGCCCTTGGTGATGGCATCCCATACTGGATGTTTGCAAAAATACTGACTCACGATCCCTACCTTGATTTTTTGAGAATCTTCCGCTGTTACGGCAGACTGAATAAGGCTATTTTGAATAATCTTTGCGTGCTCTACGCAAATTTTTCCATACCGGCTCAATAGGGAAACGTTATTTTCATCTTGGTAGGCCAAATAGAAAGGATGCTTACCAAGAAGGCCCTCTATTTTTCCTGCCGCCCCTCTTTTAGAAGTCGTCCCCTCCAATATATCCAGCTGCCTTGTAAAAGTTTTCCTTGATTCTTGCAATTCTTCTTTGCTTTTGTAGACCTTAGGTATTTGGGCAATAGCTAATGCAAATTGTGCTTCGATATTTTGAGGATTGAGCTCTAGTGATTTGGCCAAATACGTTTTTGCAAGATCAGCATCGCCAGTGTCGTAATAGATTTCACCTAATAAATAGTAGGTTTGCGGATGATGTGAATTGATCTTCAATGCATGCTGATAACAATCGATAGCTGTGTTGAACTGTTTTGCTTTTTTAAGACTGTTGCCAAAATTTAAACACGCATCTAAATAGCTACTATTAATTTGCAGAGCGCGCTCAAAACATTGAAATGCATCTTGATACAGATCTAATTGAGTAAGCGCATTTCCTAGGTTATTCCATGCAGCTGATAGATTGGTATTGAGTGCCAAGGCTTTTTCAAAAAGAGGTATCGCCTTTTGGGGGCTTCCCTCTTCCAGGATGATGACACCTTGATTGCTAAAGGCTTCGGCATAGTCGGGGCGCAGTAAAAGAGCTTGTTGATAAGCGCCAATGGCTTCCAGATTTCTATCTAAACCCTTTAAAGCATTGCCGCGATTATTGTGCGTCTCCGGAATGTTGGGATTGCTGGTAATAGCTAAATCAAAACACTCTAGTGCCGATTGAAAATCTAATAATGCGTTATGTGTAAGCCCAAGATTGCTTAATGTTTGTGCTGAGTGAGGTGCCAGTTCATTTGCGCTGTTGAGAAAGCGTAATGCATTTTGGCATTCATTTTTTTGATATGCGCGGATGCCTAAAATATTTAGGACATCAACGTTCTTTACATCAAGTAAGTGCGCTTCTAAAAAAAGGCTATCTGCCTCTTCAGACTTTCCTTGTTGTAGCAATCGCAAACCATTTTGAAAAATGAGTTGCGATTGCTCCTGCGCTTCTTGATGAGAGTAATTGGACAAATTATTTTTTTAGACTGTCGCGAATTTCGCGGAGCAGCACTACATCCTCTGGCACAGGTGGGGGAGGGGGAGCATCCATCAGACGAATCTTATTAACTACTTTGACCATTTGGAAGATGACAAAGGCTAAAAGGATGAAATTGATGGAAATGGTGATGAAATTGCCATAGGCAAAGATGGGCACCCCCGCTTTTTTGAGGGCATCAAATGTTCTAGGCACCCCCTCTGGGACATGTCCTAGGACTATAAATAGGTTGGTAAAGTCGATATGACCTCCCAAAAGGGTCGAAATAACAGGCATAACGATGTCATTTACCAGGGAATCTACGATTTTCCCAAAGGCGCCGCCAATAATGACGCCCACCGCCAAATCGATCACATTGCCCTTGACGGCAAAGTCCCGAAACTCCTTTAAAACGCTCATAAATGCCTTCCTTTTAATTTAGATCCCGTTTAACCCGAGATTAACCCCATAACTTTCTTGCTTACCCCACTTTTTACTTTAAAATCCTACCTTTAAGCAATTTCCACCCATAAATACCCTTTTTAGGAATTTTGTAAATGAGTGACAAGCCCTGTATGGACAAGGATCGCCGTAACTGGTTGATCGCCACATCGGCGGTTGGTGGCGTAGGTGCAGCCGCAGCCCTTTACCCTTTTGTGGACAGTTTTGAGCCTTCTGAGCGTGCAAAAGCCGCCGGAGCTGCTGTTGAAATCGATATCTCTGGTATGCAGCCAGATGAAATGAGAATGGTGGAGTGGCGCGGTAAGCCTGTTTGGGTAGTTCGTCGTACGCCTGAGCAAGTTGCTGAGTTGTCCAAAATTGATAGCGAATTGGCTGATCCGAATTCACTGCGTGACCCATCCCAATTCACGCCTCCTTATGCCCAGAATCAGTGGCGCTCTATCAAGCCTGAGTACCTGGTAGTGGTTGGTATTTGCACCCACTTGGGATGCTCTCCTAATGCTAAGTTTGAGGCTGGTCCTCAGCCATCCCTGCCAAACACTTGGCCAGGCGGCTTCCTTTGCCCATGCCATGGTTCTACATTCGATATGGCAGGCCGTGTATTTAAGAACAAACCAGCCCCAGATAACCTTGAAGTGCCGCCACATATGTATTTGAGCGACACCAAGATTCTGGTTGGCGAAGACAAGAAGGCCTAAGGAGAGATAAATGGCATTCCAAGAAAAACAAGTCCCAGCAGACGCCTCCGCAGCCCAAAAGTTAATGGCTTGGGTTGACTCACGTCTACCCGTAACAGAAGCATTTAAGCGTCACATGAGCGAGTATTACGCTCCAAAAAATCTGAATTTTTTCTATATTTTTGGCGCATTAGCTATCGTAGTGTTGGTAAATCAGATACTGACCGGTATTTTCTTGACCATGAACTACAAGCCTGATGCTGCAAAGGCTTTTGAGTCAGTTGAATACATCATGCGTGAAGTTCCATGGGGCTGGGTGATTCGCTATATGCACTCCACTGGCGCCTCTATGTTCTTTGTCGTGGTTTATATGCATATGTTCCGTGGTTTGATCTACGGTTCTTATCGCAAGCCGCGTGAACTCATTTGGATCTTCGGTTGCGCAATTTTCTTGTGTTTGATGGGTGAAGCATTCTTCGGTTACTTGCTCCCATGGGGTCAAATGTCCTATTGGGGCGCTCAAGTGATTGTGAACTTGTTCTCCGCAATTCCATTCATTGGCCCAGATCTATCTTTATGGTTGCGTGGCGACTATGTTGTGGGTGATGCAACCCTCAATCGTTTCTTCGCATTCCACGTCATTGCAATTCCATTGGTATTGGTTGGCTTGGTTGCAGCCCATATTTTGGCTCTGCATGAAGTGGGTTCAAACAACCCAGATGGTGTTGAAATTAAAGAGAACTTAGATGCGAATGGCCATCCAGTTGATGGCATCCCATTCCATCCTTATTACAGCGTGCATGACGTAATGTATTTGGGTGGATTCCTGATGGTGTTTGCATGTATTGTGTTCTTTGCACCAGAGATGGGTGGTTACTTCCTTGAGGCAAATAACTTCGTTCCTGCGAACCCATTCCAAACACCTCCGCACATTGCCCCTGTTTGGTATTTCACTCCGTTCTATTCAATGTTGCGTGCAACTACAACGAACTTCTTGCTGCCTTTATGGATTTTTTTGGCAGTCATTCTCGGAATGTTTGCTCTGAAGAGTAAAAATCTCAAGGTGAAGGGCGCATGTGCTGCAATCGCTTTGGTATTGGCGGCTGGCTTCTACTTGTTTGATGCTAAGTTCTGGGGTGTTGTGATCATGGGCGGTTCTGTTGTGATCATGTTCTTCTTGCCTTGGCTTGATCACTCGCCCGTGAAATCTATTCGCTATCGCCCAGATTTCCATAAGTATATTTATGGCGTATTTGTAGTGAGCTTTGTGATCTTGGGTTACTTGGGTATTCAGCCACCATCACCAGTGTTTGAAAAGATTTCTCAGGTATGCACTATTTATTATCTGGGCTTCTTCTTAGGAATGCCGTTCTGGAGCACGCTTGGTAAATTTAAGCCAGTTCCAACACGCGTTACTTTTAAGTCCCATTAATTCACGCCTGAGATACTGGCAAAGAGAAATTAGGAATTAGTATGAAACAAATTCTGCAAACTTTGATGGGCGTCTGCCAAGCAACAGTATTGGTTGCGGCCCTGAGCTTTGGCGTCAATGCCAATGCAAATGAAGGTGGCTTTCCTTTAGATCAAGCCCCTAATCGCGTTAGTAACAATGCCTCATTGCAAAACGGTGCAAAGATATTTGTGAACTACTGCTTGAACTGCCATGCAGCGGCAAGCATGCGTTACAACCGTTTGCGCGACATTGGCTTGACTGATCAACAAATAAAAGACAACCTCATTTTGACTGATGCCAAAGTGGGTGATTTGATGACTATCTCGATGACACCAAAAGAAGCTAAAGCTTGGTTTGGTAAGACTCCGCCTGACTTATCAGTTGAGGCGCGTGCTCGTGGAGCGGACTGGCTTTATACCTACTTCCGCACTTTCTACAAAGACGACACGACACAAACTGGTTGGAATAATTTGGTCTACCCTAAAGTCGGTATGCCACACGTTCTCTGGCAGTTGCAAGGTGAGCGTGCTGCCAAGTTTGAAGAGCACAAAGACCCACATGACCCAAGCAGAACAGAAGAAGTCTTTGTTGGCTTTGAGCAGTTAACTCCCGGCAAAATGAGCACACAAGAGTATGACGACAATATCGCCGACTTAGTTGCTTTCATGTCATGGATGGCTGAGCCAGTTCAGTTAGAGCGTAAGCGTCTTGGTGTAGTGGTGCTCTTGTTCTTGGCAATCTTTACCCTGTTGGCTTGGCGTTTGAATAAGGCCTATTGGAAAGATATTCACTAATTGAATTTGATGGGTCCTGAGCTTAGGACTCATTAGTAAAAAGATTTAACGCTAATGTGCGTTTGTTGTATTGAAGTAGAAATTTAAGGAAATAAATTTATGATGGTGTTGTACTCGGGTACTAACTGCCCATTCTCGCAACGCTGCCGTTTGGTGCTTTTTGAAAAAGGCATGGATTTTGAAATCCGCGATGTCGACTTGTTCAACAAGCCTGAAGACATTTCAGTAATGAATCCTTACGGCCAAGTACCTATCTTGGTTGAGCGTGATTTAATTTTGTACGAGTCAAATATCATCAATGAATATATTGATGAGCGTTTTCCTCACCCACAATTAATGCCACCTGATCCAGTAGCACGCGCACGCGCACGCCTCTTCCTCTTCAATTTTGAGAAAGAATTGTTTGTGCACGTAGCCGCTTTGGAAAATGAAAAAGGTAAAGCTGCTGAAAAGACTCATGAAAAAGCGCGTTTAGCGATTCGTGATCGTTTGACTCAGTTGGCACCGATTTTTGTCAAAAACAAATACATGCTGGGTGATGAGTTCTCCATGCTTGACGTAGCGATTGCGCCATTGTTGTGGCGTCTTGAGCATTACGGCATTGATCTGTCTCGCAATGCAGCGGCTTTGCTGAAATATGCTGAGCGCATTTTTAGCAGACCTGCGTACATCGAGGCTTTGACTCCTTCTGAGAAGGTAATGCGCCGCTAAGCATTTTTAGCGGTACATGACTCGTCGGCATGTCTGACATTCCAAGTAATAAACCATATCTAATCCGTGCCCTACATCAGTGGTGCACGGATTTTGGTTTTACGCCCTTCATAGCGGTTTTTGTGGATGCTAGGGTAGAAGTGCCCATGGAATTTGTGAAGAACGATGAGATCGTTCTGAATCTTTCCCTGGAGGCTTGCCATCAGCTTGCGATAGAAAACGATTGGATCAGCTTCCAAGCGAGATTTGGTGGAATTCCAAGAAAGATCATGGTCCCGGTTACCCATGTTCTAGCCATATACGCTCGGGAGAATGGCCAAGGGATGTCTTTCCCGTTTGATCCTGCCCAGGCCCGAGATCTACATATTGCTGACTCGACCGATGGCGCCCCTGAAAAGCCCAAAACCACAAGACCATCCTTGACGATTGTGAAATAGGATAAAATATCAACCGTTGCCCCTTTAGCTCATCTGGTAGAGCAACTGATTTGTAATCAGTAGGTGGTCTGTTCGAGTCGGACAAGGGGCACCAAATTCTAAAAGCTTCTAGGTAAACACTTAGAAGCTTTTTTCATTTGCATTGGCTCTTTTGGTTAATCAATTAGAATTTTCATATGCATGCACTGATTAATAATTTGATGACCCTGGCTGTTGGCTATCTCCAAAATGGGGATTTAGCTGGTGCGGAAAAATTATTAAAACAGTCTCTGACTGTAGCTCCCAGAAATTCAGAGGCATTGCGCTTGTTGGGGGTGACGTATGCCTTCAAAAAGGATTTGCAGGAGGCATTAAAAGCACTGGATAAGGCAATCAAGATCGATCCTAATAATTGGCTAGCTCATAGCAATCGCGGCAATGTTCTGAAGGATCTAAATCAATTTGATGCGGCATTAAAAAGCTATGAAAAGACAATAGCTTTACAGCCAAATTATGCAGAGGCCTATAACAACAGGGGCAATCTTTACCAAGACCTAAAAAGATATGAGGACGCTGTAAAAAGCTATGATCAGGCGATTGCATTGCAGCCAAATTATGCAGAAGCATATAGCAATTCAGGTAATGCGCTAAAGAAATTAAATTTATTTGAACTAGCTATAGCGGCTTATCAAAAAGCGCTTGAGCTTGGGGATAAGAGTGGAATTGCCTTGTCGGGTTACTTAAGCTCAAAAATGCAACTATGTGACTGGGCCAATATTCATGAGTTACTGCGGCAATTGGCTATTGGGGATATTTCCAATAAGGAAATTTTTTATCCCTTTGATTTAATGTCTATTTGCCCTTCTCCGTCTGTGATCCAGGAGGTAATGCAGGCTTATATGTTCAAGGAGAATCCAGTTAAATCAGATTTAGGTGGGTTTGATAAAACTGTAAGAAATATAAAAATTCGTATCGGATATTTTTCACCAGACTTTAGAAATCACGCCGTCTCATTTTTGATTGCTGGATTAATTGAGGCGCACGATAAGGATAAGTTTGAGTTAATCGCCTTTTCTATGGGCGCAGATGAGTCTGATGAAATGCGCGAACGTCTTAAAGCCAGTTTTGATGAATTTATAGACGTCTCCTCCAAAAGTGATCTTCAGGTTGCCAAGCTAGCAAGAGAGATGAAAATTGATATTGCGATTGATCTTGGTGGGATTACGCAGAACTCGCGCCCTAGTATTTTTGCTTACCGCGCAGCCCCAATCCAGATTAGCTATATTGGTTATTTAGGTACTATGGCCGCCCCATATTATGACTACATCATTGCTGATGAGATCATTATTCCTGCTGAATACAGGGATGCATATTCAGAAAAAATCATCTATCTTCCAAGTTATCAGGCCAACGACCCCAAGCGCGAGATTTCAGATCGAGTATTTACGAGAGAAGAGTTTGGAATTCCAAAAGAATCATTCGTTTATTGCTGTTTTAACAATAATTACAAATTTACTCCTTCTATCCTGGATGGTTGGTCAAGGATTTTGCTGCGGGTAGATAAAAGTGCCATGCTCCTCCTTGCAGAAAGCGATACAGTTAAAAAGAACTTATTGGCGGAATTCAGTACTCGTGGAATTGATTCCTCTCGAATCTTTTTTGCTGAGCGCTTGTCTCGAGCAGAGTATCTATCTCGTTATCGCATAGCAGACTTATTTTTGGATACATCCCCCTATAATGCCGGGACTACTGCAAGTGATGCCCTTTGGGCGGGCTTACCAGTACTTACTTTTCTAGGAAAGACATTTTCGGCCAGGATGGGTGGAAGTTTATTGAAAGCCGTTGGTTTGCCTGAGTTGATTTGCAATTCTCAGAAAGCGTATGAAGAATTGGCAATAGCAATGGGTTTGAATCCGGCTCGATGTCATGCCATAAGAGAAAAGTTAGCCAGCAATCGCTTGAATACCCCTTTATTTGATATCAATGAATTCGCTCGGAGTTTAGAAAACGCACTATTGCAGGCTTATGACTTGTATCTACTTGAGACGCCTCCTAAAAATATCTCTATTCAATAAAAACTACCTTGCAAAAGCATTCTCTTGAGCTAACTAAGTTCCTCAATTTTTTAAACTTGCGCGCCTGGTTTCTGGCAAATACTTAACTGCTATTACAGCGCTAATTGCTAAAAATATAGTTGGATACCAAAGTCCAGCAATACTATTTCCCCATTGCTGGTTTAACCAAGTAACAATAAAAGGTAAAAGACCACCAATCCATCCTGCCGCTAAGTTATGCGGAAGAGTGGCTGCGCTATTTCTGGATTTAGCGGGGAATAGCTCTGCTAGTAGTGCCGTTTGTGGGCCTACTACTAGGGCGAGTATTCCTGATAGACCAATTAGCGTAAATGCGATGGCTGTTGCTGAAGCTAAGCTACCTTCATTTACCCCTACGCCGAGGGCTTCCAATAAATGAAAGGCCGGAAGAATGAATAGTGCACCTAATATCAAGCCGGTCAGTACTACCGGTTTTCTGCCCAATCTATCGGAGAGCCAGCCTGCAAAAATAGTAAGCGGTAAGAGAGCAATGGTGGCATATATGCTGAGTTGATCAACCAGTATTGCTGGAATCTGCACTGTTGTTTTTAGAAAGATAGAGGTGTAGACCTGTACGCAGAAAAATAAGATTGCACCGCTTGAGGAAACGCATAGAAAAAGTAACAACATCCTTTTCCGTATTTCTGGATCCTTAAAGTTATTGAGTAATTGCGATTCTGTTTTATGACCTTTTTCGATTAACTCTAAAAACACAGGTGTTTCTTCTAGAGCCATCCTTGCTTTAAAGGCGATTAGCAAAAGCGCAATCGAAATCCAAAATGGCACACGCCAGCCCCAAGATTGAAATTCTTCTGGTGATAACTGGCTTCTGAGGAATGCAATTTGCAAGGTGGAAAACAAGATGCCAAGAGGACCCATGAGTTGGAGGAAGCTAGTCTTAAATCCCCTGTACTCATCACCAGCATGTTCGGTGAGGTAGACAGCACTGCCGCCGATTTCACCGCCAGCAGAGAGTCCTTGAAGTAGGCGCAGAGCAACCAACAGAATGGGTGCCCAAATACCTACTTGGGCATAAGTAGGTAAAAAGCCAACGCTCACAGTTGCTATCCCCATCAATGCAATGGTGATCATGAAAACCGGTTTACGGCCGATCCGATCGCCCATAGAGCCAAATAGGGCAGCTCCAATGGGTCTTACTACCATTCCAACGCCAAAAGTCGCCAGGCTCGCTAAAAGGGCTGTATTGGGGTCTGTTGAGGGAAAGAAGAGCGGTGCAAAAACCACTGCCAAGGTTGCAAATGTCAGGAAGTCATACCACTCTAAAAAGGTTCCAAAACAGGCTGCAATAGCAACTTTTCGATAGGAATGGGAATTCGGATATGACATTAAGTTATTGATTATATTAAGTTTATTGTTGTCTTGGAATATATTTGTTGCATAGCAGCAAAAACTTCTTGATTTGTCATATTCCTTCAGTTACAGTTTGATGGTGCAGTGCAATATTTAAGGTATCTACAGTTTTTCATCTCTTAAATCGTGCGCTTAATTGACTAGTTGTACCACTTAATTTCTGGAGAAATACATGAACCAAGATCAAATCACCTCTAAATTGTCCCAAATTAATAGCAAAGGCCTTGAGGCTACATTTTCTTTGAGCGAAGCTGCTTTGGAAAATGCTCAAAAATTAGCTGAACTGAACTACGCTGCTTCCAAAGATGTTTTGGTTAATGCTCAAGACGGTATTCAACAAGTTTTGACAGCGAAAGATCCTAAGCAAGTTGCTGAGATGTTAAATACTGAAACTTTGCAGTCTGCTGGTAACCAAGCTGTTGCTTACCAAAAGAAAGTTAGCAAAGTAATGCGCGATAGCAATAAAGAATTTGTAAACGTAGTTGATGCCAGCATCGACCAGTTGCAAGATGGCTTCCAAGATTGGATCAACACTGTTGCTGCTAATGCACCTGCTGGTTCAGAAACTTTCTTGTCTTCATTCAAGACTGTATACGGTAGCGCATTGCAAGGTTTTGAACAGTTCCGCGCTGCTAGCAAAGAAGCTTTTGCTACTGCAGAAAAAACTGCTGATCAAGCAATGGAAACTGTACAAGGTCAAATCGCTCAAGTTAAGAAAGTTGCTACACCTGCATCACGTAGCCGTAAATCAGCTTAATTGCTTACTGACTCAGATTATTGATTAAGTAGTCGGTATTAAAAAACCCCGCTTGGTGCAAACTAAGCGGGGTTTTTATTTGTCTAAATTATTCGAAATCAGACGAAGACTCAATCAGGGGCGGAGATAGATTCTTACTGGGCTTCACGCCTAGTTCACGAACCTTTTCGGCTGAGCGGATGAGATTGCCTTTGCCGGTTTTTAATTTATTGAATGCATCGTGGTAGCTCGTTTGCGCTTGATCGAGACGTTGGCCAAGCTTCTCAAGATCATCTACAAAGCCAACAAACTTATCGTAAAGGTTGCCACACTGTTTTGCGATTTCTAATGCATTGCGATTTTGATGATCCTGTCGCCATAGATGGGCAACTGTTCGCAGAGTGGCCATAAGAGTGCTTGGACATACCAACACAATATTTTTTGCCAGAGCTTCTTGATATAAGTTGGGTGCGGTCTTTAATGCCAGTAAGAATGCAGGCTCTATCGGTACAAACATTAAAACAAAGTCTACTGAACCCACTCCATAAAGCGAGCTATAGTTCTTTCCGGATAGGCCTTGAATATGCTGACGCAGTGATTGGATATGCGCAGCCAACTCTTGCTCAGCAACTACAGGGTCAGTAGTTTCAGCATGGCGGGCATAGGCCGTTATGGACACTTTGCTATCTACAACCAGACTTCTACCTTCAGGTAGTTTAATCACGACGTCAGGCTGTAGGCGTGAGCCATCAACTTGCGTGTGGCTGTCTTGCACAAGATACTCTTCACCCTTGCGTAAGCCGGAGGACTCAAGGATGGATTCCAATACCAGCTCACCCCAGTTACCCTGAACCTTAGAGTCTCCTTTTAATGCCTGAGTTAAGGAGCGCGTTTCATCTGACATGCGCAGATTGAGATTAGCCAAGCGCTCGATTTCACTTTTGAGAGCATGACGCTCACGAGCTTCATTGCCATAAGAGGCGCTAACTTGCTCTTTAAATTCCGTAAGCTTAGTTTGCAGAGGTTTTAATAGAGCATCTAGACTAGCAGCATTTTGTTCGGTAAAACGCTTTGACTTGTCTTCTAGAATTTCGTTGGCTAAATTTTTGAACTGATTTGTCAAAGCCTCTTTAGCTTCATTAAGTGATTCAATTCTGCCTAGACCTTGTTTGCGTTCAGAATCCAACTCTGCCTCTAGGCGAATCGCGTTTTGTAATGCTTGGTCACGTTCGGTACGCAAGCTGAGCGCTAGAGCAAGATCTGTTTGGGCTTGTAGCTCAACGCGAGCAAGGGTAGAGCGCAGGTTTAACGCATAAACTAAAAGGCCTGCACAAACTCCAAATGGCAGGCCAAATAGTAGAAGAGAGCTTAAATCAAAGGTCACAGCTTCAAAGTCTCAGCGAAAAACTTGATTAAGCTTTGACGAGTTTTTGAAGTTCACCAGACTGGAACATTTCAGTCATGATGTCAGAGCCACCAATAAATTCACCATTGATATAGAGCTGGGGAATTGTTGGCCAATTTGCGAACTCTTTAATGCCTTGACGAATACCAGCATCTTCCAACACGTTCACGGTATGGAGATTTTCAACACCGCTAGCGCGCAAGATATTGATGGCGTTTCCAGAAAAGCCACATTGTGGAAACTGCGCAGTTCCCTTCATAAATAGTACAACTGGGTGGCTAGTGACGATTTCTTTAATTTGAGCTTGTGAGTCCATATATTCTTTCTACTAAGTTTTTACTGAGACAGTCTTATTGCAAGGACAGTTTAAAAATAAGGTTTTATTGATTTTAAGACTTAATGTAAAAAAAGGTTATTTCAACCTATTTTCTGCCTGAGACGACACGGTGATGGCCGCCTAAATCCAAATGGGTTTGAATATCCTGAAAGCCCGCTTGCTTCATGAGGGCTACAACCGCTTCTGATTGGTCAAAGCCATGCTCAACCGCAAGCAGGCCATTGGGACTTAGATGGTGTTTAGCGCCTGAAATAATGTTTTCTAAGCAGGTGAGTCCGTTGCCATGATCAGTTAGGGCGGAAATTGGCTCAAAGCGCAAGTCACCCTGGCTTAGGTGTGCATCTTGGGATGTGATGTAGGGTGGATTACTCAAAATGACATCATAAGAAGCGCTAGCTTCTATCGCCTCATACCAGCTTCCCTGAAAAAACTGTACTCGAGACTCCATATTTAAGAGCTTGGCATTTATTTTGGCAATATCTAGGGCTTCTATGGCTTGATCGGTTGCAGTAAGTTGCGCGTCTGGAGCTTCATGCGCAATGGCTAAAGCTATGGCACCCGAGCCCGTCCCTAAATCCAGAATTTTGGTCGAAGTATTTAAGCGTTTGATTTCACGCAAACCAATCTCCACCAAGAGCTCAGTTTCGGGACGCGGTATCAACACTCCAGGAGCAACATAAAGCTCAATATTGTGAAAGCCTCGTTTGCCGATTAAGTAGGCAATCGGCTCGCCCTGAATTCTCTTAGATTCAAGTATTTTCCACTCTTCAAGCGCCTTTGCATTGAGCTCTAGATCATCGCGAGACAGCAGGGCAGAGCGTGGAAGTTGGTAATGCTTTTCAATGACATAGGCCATTAGAATTTTTGCCTCAGCAGGGGAGAGTGCTGAATCGCTCAATAAAGAACGTAGGCTCAAATCCTGATTCACGGTTTGCGTGATCGCTTAATTATCACCAAGGGCAGCAAGTAACTCTGCTTGGTGTTCGGATGCAAGAGCATTACAAAGATCATCGATGTCGCCATCCATCATGGCGTCAATTTTATAAAGCGTGAGATTGATGCGGTGGTCGGTGATGCGACCTTGTGGGAAGTTATAGGTGCGAATGCGGTCACTGCGATCGCCTGACCCAACTAGCGACTTCCTGGTTTGTGCCTCAAGTTGATGTTTCTCACGCTCTCTAGCATCCATGATGCGGGAAACCAATACCTTCATGGCTTGTTCGCGGTTGCGGTGTTGGCTACGATCGTCTTGGCATTCAACTACAGTGCCGGTAGGTAAGTGAGTAATACGCACGGCAGAATCTGTTTTATTAATATGCTGACCACCGGCGCCTGAAGCGCGGAAGGTATCGATACGCAACTCAGCGGGATTAATTTTGACCGCCTCAAGTTCATCTGCTTCTGGCATGACTGCCACAGTACAGGCTGATGTATGAATGCGACCCTGTGTTTCTGTTTGCGGTACACGCTGCACACGATGACCACCAGATTCAAACTTGAGTCGCGAGTAAACAGACTGACCGACGAGGCGAAGAACAACTTCTTTGTAACCACCTAAATCAGATTCAGCAGCGCTGACCATCTCTACTTTCCAGCCTTGGCGTTCAGCGAAGCGGCTATACATACGTAGTAGATCACCAGCAAAGAGCGCGCTCTCGTCACCACCAGTGCCCGCACGAATCTCTAAGAAAACGTTACGATCATCATTTTCATCTTTAGGTAGTAAGAGCTTTTGTAATTTGCCTGCAAGCTCTTCCATCGTAGCTAAAGCCTGCCTCTGCTCATCATCAGCAAAGTCCTTCATTTCGGGATCTTTGCGCATTTCCTCTGCCGCTTGGGCATCCGCCTCGGCTTGCTTATAGAGGCCAAACTGCTCTACTACGGTAGCGATATCGGAATGTTCGCGCGTGAGCTTCCGATAAGCATCCATGTCTTTGGTTGCTTCTTCGGAGGTTAATAAGGAGTTAAGTTCGGCTAAGCGCGTGTCTAGGTGGTCTAGCTTAGCCCGCATGCTGGGCTTCATCTAATGGTCTTCTGGCTTGGAATGCGAGGCGAATAGTTTGGGTAACAACTTAATCAAGGCGTCACGCTCAGCGCCATTCGAGTGTTGCAGTGCATGGAGTGAGCCATGCAGAAATTTATTGGTTAGGCCTTGTGCCATGGCATTGAGCACTTCCTGCGGATCATCACCACGCATCAAGCGTTTCATTGCACGTTCGAGTTCAAGCTGACGCATACGTTCACCTTGCTGCTGAATATCCTGAATCAGCGGAACCGCATTACGGCCTTGCATCCAATGCATAAAGTTACCAACACGGTCTTCGATGATCGCTTCAGCTTGGCTAACTGCCGCTTGACGTAAATTGGCGCCAGTCTGAATCATTGTTCCTAAATCATCAACGGTGTAAAGGTAGATATCATCCAGCCTGGAGATTTCAGGTTCAAAATCCCGCGGCACTGCTAAATCAATCATCACCATCGGCTTATGGCGACGCTGTTTTAGAGCACTCTCCACCATGCCTAGACCAATAATGGGTAAGGATGAGGCGGTACTAGAAACAATAATATCGAACTCATGTAGGCGCCCTGGGAGCTCCGAGAGCTTGAAGGATTCAGCTTCAACGTCTTGCGAGGAAATGGAATCTGCGAGCTCTTGACCGCGCTCTATCGTGCGGTTAGCAATCGCCACATTCTTCGGTTTGCGCGCAACAAAATGCGTTGCGCATAAAGTAATCATCTCACCGGCACCAATGAACAAAATCTTTTGATCTGCAATTTTTTCAAAGATACGTTCTGAGAGACGAACAGAGGCTGCAGCCATTGAAATAGAGTGCGCACCGATTTCGGTAGAGCCGCGCACTTCTTTGGCGACTGCAAACGTTTTCTGGAAAAGTTGATTGAGATAGGTTCCCAATACGCCAGCATCATTTGCGGTGCGAACCGCATCTTTCATTTGACCTAAGATTTGTGTCTCACCAATCACCATGGAATCTAAACCACACGCAACTCTGAAGGCGTGTCGCACTGCATCTGATTGCGGTAATGAGTAAATGTGAGGCTCAAGACTGCTTGGTGCAAGCTGTTGAGTTTTGGCCAGCCAATCGAAAGTAGCTTCATGCAAAAGACCTGCGGCGCTGGCATCATTCGCTGCGCAGTAGACCTCGGTACGGTTGCAGGTTGATAAAATCGTAGCTTCGGGCAGCCCGGCCTGATTCGCGCCAACTAAATGTTGGCGAAGATCGTGCAACGCTTCTTGAAGAAATTCAGGGTCAAAGGCGACCTTTTCCCGAATGGCGACCGGCGCTGTGTGATGATTGATGCCGAGTGTCAACAACTTCATAATGGCAATTATAGATTTGATGGCAGCATTAATGGGGGTATCAATGGGGTTTTTGGCTTTTCTGGTGATTGGGGGTGTTTCTGGGGTGTCAGCCTGGATTTTTTACCCCGGAGCTTCTGATGGGGTCAAGCCCGGCAGGATTCTGATGGCCTTCTTGCTAGGATTTATTGCGGCGGCAGCTAGTTCGTATGCAGGGCAATACTGGGAGCTTTTCCAATCCGGGCAAATCTTAGAGTGGGCCAGCGCTATTTTTGCTGCCTGTGCAGTCGGATGTGTTTTTACTGCTTTAGCTAAATAAGTCGGCCTGACTGTTCTCCACCCACTGAATAGGTGCGCTCTTTTGCTCAATCAGCCATTGATTGGCTTGAGTGAAGTGACTGCAACTGGTCTTACCCCCAGGCTCCAAAAAAGGCTTGTCCGTCTTGTATACGCCAAGACCAGATGGATGGGAGGATTGCAAGATCAAAGGATTCTGACCCACTTCAATGAGTGGCAGCTTAGATTGGGCATGACCACCCCATAGCATCCAAACTAAATGCGGCCTAGCTTTTGATAAAGCGCCGATCAAATGATCAATGAAGCTTTTCCATCCCAGCCCCGTATGACTGCCAGCCTCGCCCAATTTGACACTCAAAGCTGTATTGAGAAGTAGCACTCCTTGCTCGGCCCAATTGTGTAGATCACCATTTGGTAAAGGCCCAAAACCTTCTAATGCCAATGCTTTGCTGATGTTGCGTAGTGAACTAGGAAATTCTCGTGAATTGATTGCAATCTCAGAAGGTATCGAAAAGGCTAGCCCTTGCGCTAGCCCTGGTGAGTGATAGGGATCTTGGCCCAAGATCACTACCTTTACTGAATCAACGGGGCAAAGTTTGAGGGCTTTAAAAAAGTTTTGAGGCTCGGGTCGAACAACTTCAGCAACAAGAGCAGTCTGCAAATTTTTTTCTAGTGCGCGCCAATCTACTGACTCGAAATAATTCCCCAGTAATTCTTGCCAATCATTTGGGATATCGTCTTTGGAAAATAGCGCTTTCAATTTCGATCAGACATCTTTTTTAGGTGTCAGTTCATATTGCATAGGTATCTGGGTAGATTGCATTGGAACCATGCGCTCATGCTCTAGATCATCGCGATAGAAAGTAATGCGGGCATGGGAGTTTTCAGAAAGGCTGCCTAAGACTCTATCCCAGCGGGCACAAGTGACACGTTGCCCATCAATACTGGCTAGTAAATCACCGGCTGATAGGCCTGCTGCTTGAGCAATCCCGCCATCAAGCACATGGGTAACCTTAAGCCAACCATTGGCGTCTGTATGACGCATCCCAAACTGTAGCTTAAGCTTTTCCAGTGTAGATTGAGATTTTGTTTTTACAGAAATGAGATTTGAGCTAATCCATCTTTGGAGTGGAATATCTTCTACGCCAAAAATATAGCGGGCCTTCATCTCATTCCAGGTCTTGCTAAAGCCATTACCTAGCAATTCAAAAATTAAATCATCTAGCCCGTCTTCCGTAATGCCGTCAAAGGTGACGCCATGCTTATTCCAAAGTAGGCGCATGAAGTCATCTAGAGACTGTTTATTTTTAGTGAATGCGCGAATCTGTAAGTCAAGACCAAGTGCTACTAAGGCACCTTTGCCGTAGTAGCTGACAACCGTATTTGGCGTATTCTCATCCGCTTGGTAATACTTGGTCCAGGCATCAAAAGAGCTGTCAGCAAGGCTTTGCTTATGGCGTCCAGGGCCGCGTAAGATTCCGTTCCAGTTATCCGCAACGAGTTTTAGATAAGTCTTGAGGTCAATTCGCTTGCTACGCAGTAGTTGAAGATCATCGTAGTAACTGGTGAAGCCCTCAAACACCCATAGTAAGCGAGTGTGATTACGTTTAGCCAGATCATACGGTTGAAAGGCTTTTGGCTGAATACGCTTAACCAGCCATGCATGAAAATACTCGTGACTACAGAGGCCTAAGAATTCTCTATATGCAGATTCTTCAAAGAGAATATTTTCTTGGGGGATTTGATCGCGCCTACAGAGTAGTGCAGTGCTATTGCGATGCTCAAGGCCGCCATAGCCATTTAATGCCGCGTTAACTAAGAAAAGGTATTCATTAAAAGGGGCGCGTTTAGATTTTGGCTCAAAGAGGTCAATGGTGCTGGCACAGATTGCTTGTAAATCTTGTGCAAGACGTTTGGCATCAACAATATGATTGCAGCCCTGTACTGCCATGCGATGAGCTACACCATTCGATTTCCAGTGCACAAGTTGGAACTCGCCCATAGCCACGGGGCGATCCAATAGATCATCATAATTTTGTGCCAGATAAAAACCAAACCCACGCTCATCTGTCTTCGCTGCCCTCAAGGTAGTTTGAACCGTCCAGTGGTCAGCAAAGGCAAGTTCCGGCGCGGTGATGGCGAGTGAGCAAGGTAAATGCGCTTGCCCTTTGACGGCTAGACATAGGCTGGTGGCGTTAAAGAAGGCGCGTTCGGTATCGAGATACGCTGCACGTACTGAAGTATCAAAAGCATAAACAGTGCTGAGCACCTCTATCGGGCCATTACATGGCGGTAAGCGCCAATGGTCATTATCAATCCGTTCGAGCGCTATTTTTCTCTTGGCACCCTCTACTGAAAACGCTTCAATTGATTCGACATGTTTACTGAAATCACGAATTAAATAACTACCTGGAATCCAGGCCGGCATATGAAGTACCTGACCATCAGAATCAGGGTTGGCAATATGCAGCTTAACGCGATAGCGATGGCCATGCAGGTCTGCCGGCCAGACCGTATATTGAATTTCGGGTAAGTCGGCTTGGTTCATGATATTTATTTCAGGGAGCTAAATTTCTTTTCGATGTCAGTAATTTGTACTGCACCAGGGAAGCGACTGCCGTCAGTGAAGAATAAAGTCGGCGTGCCCGTGATTCCATAGGTCTTTGCGAAAGCCATATTTTTATCTAGTGGTGTGCTGCACTCCCCCTTGCCGCTGGGTGCAATGCCATTCACCATCCAGTCAATATACGTCTTATAGGGATCAGAAGAACACCAAATTTGCTTTGCTTTCTGGGTGGAGTCTGCCGACAGTATGGGTATTAAGTAGGTATAGATCGTGACGTTATCAAGCTGCTGCAGGGATTTCTCTAGACGCTTGCAATAGCCACAGTTTGGATCGGAGAAGACTGCCAGCTGGCGACTACCATTGCCACGAACATTTTTAATCGCATTGGCAGGTGTCAATTCACTCCATTTAATACGATTTAAGTCCGCCTGTCTTTGCTCGGTAATATTTTTACCGGATGCGAGCTCAATGATTTCCCCTTGAATCAGATACTTCCCAGAAGTATCAGTATAAAAAATATCATTGCCAACCAATACTTCATAAAGTCCAGAAACTGGGGCTGGTGAAACACTTTTCACTTTGGCATTGGTGCCTAACTTCTTTTGGATCTCAGTCTTTAATTGCTGTTCTTGTTGTGCGTGAAGTGGGGTAGTGCAGAGCAGGGCAGCGCCAATGAATGCAATCGCAGATAACAATTTATTCAAAATCAATTTCTCCTAGAGCGCGTTCAATCAAGCGCTGTTTTATAAAGTGGCTTTTGTTCACGAGACCTAAACCCCAGTTACGGAGCTGGCGTTCAGTACTGCTGCTTGCAGAAAATAATTTCTTGAGTTTATCGGTCACCCATAAGAGTGCGCTGGTGTCGCCTTGACGTTGTCGTTCGTAGCGCCTTAGTAATACAAGGTCACTAGGTGTGCGGAAGGATTCACGCTTGCCCAAAATATTCAGTAGTACCGCAACATCTCGAAGCCCCAGATTAAGGCCTTGCCCAGCTAGTGGATGCATGACATGGGCGGCATCGCCAATGAGCACAACCTTCGGAGAGAAGTCTGGTCCGATAAATCGTTTGGCTCGAATCTTTCTTAATGGGAAGGCTGCTGGTACTGAGCTCAAACTCAGTGCACCTAATTGTTTGGTAATTGCGCCACTAGCAATGGAGGAGAATTGATCCAGCCATTGCGCTTGATCTAGTTTTAATAAATCAGCTGCATGTTCTGGGGAAGTAGACCAAACCATCGACACTTGTTTTCCTGGCAAGGGCAGCATCGCCACAATATCGCCGCCTGGCAAAAACCACTGAAAGGCAGTTTCTAAATGGGGATAGTCACACAGCCAATTGGCAACTACTGCACTTTGTGAATAACTTTCTTCACTCGCGCTAATACCCAATTGATTGCGTATTGGTGAGTTGGCGCCATCAGCTGCAATCACGAGTTGTGCACGAATGCGCCCACCGTTTTTTAAATGCAGAATACTTCCATCAGCATCTACCTGAATTCTTTCCACAACATCATTGATGCGCTCTAACTTATTCTGAAAACGCGAAGCTTGATCGATGGTGTGCTCAATTAAATTGGCTTCTCCAATCCACGCAAGTTGTGGAGTGCCCGCTTCAAATGCAGAAAGATGGAGATGGTCATTCTTTTCGCCTCGATCACCGTAGATGCGCATATCTCGGACTGCTTGTAGGCGGCTGTGATCAATTGCATCCCAAATGTGCAAATGAGCCAGTAATTTTTGGGTGCTAGGCGAAAAAGCGTAGATTCTTTGGCCCCATTGAGCGCCTTGCGGGCTTGGGACGTTTTGCGCTAAATCGGGGGCAATTTCAATGGTTTGTAAGCCTAGCTGGGCTAGACCAAGGGCGCAAGCCTTACCAGTAATGCCTCCGCCAACCACAACAACATCTACTGTGCGGATTTGGTTGTGGGATTTAGATGCGTTATTTGGATGAACTTCTGACATAACTCGATGATATCGAAACCAGCCCCTTTACAATAACGCTATGTCTTTGAAATGTGGCATCGTCGGCCTGCCTAACGTCGGCAAATCTACCCTCTTTAATGCGCTTACCAAGGCTGGAATCGCAGCGGAAAACTATCCTTTCTGCACGATTGAGCCTAATGTGGGCGTTGTTGAGGTTCCTGACCCCCGTCTAGCCGCCTTGGCTGAGATCGTGAAGCCTGAGCGCATCCTGCCTGCAGCAGTCGAATTTGTCGATATTGCTGGTTTGGTAGCTGGCGCCTCAAAAGGCGAAGGTCTTGGCAACCAGTTTTTAGCGAATATTCGTGAAACGGATGCTATTACCCATGTCGTCCGGTGTTTCGAGGATCCCAACGTCATTCACGTTGCCGGGAAAATCGATCCCATTGCTGACATTGGTGTGATTGACACTGAATTGGCCTTATCAGACCTGGCAACGGTTGAGAAAACCCTGAATCGCTCAAGCAAGGCTGCTAAGTCTGGCAATGATAAAGAGGCTGCTGCTTTGGTTGCTGTTCTGACTAAAGTTCAGACTCATCTAGATTCTGCTCTGCCAGTACGCAGTTTGAATCTCAATGACGATGAAAAATTATTGATTAAGCCGTTGTGTTTGATCACTGCTAAGCCTGCGATGTATGTTGCAAACGTCAAGGAAGATGGCTTCTCAAATAATCCACACCTTGAGGCTGTGAAGCAACATGCGGCAAAAGAAAATGCTCCAGTTGTTGCTGTATGCGCTGCGATTGAAGCAGAGATCGCCGACTTAGAAGAAGCAGATAAGATTGAATTTTTGGCCGACTTAGGAATGGAAGAGCCAGGCCTAGATCGTGTGATTCGTGCGGGTTATTCATTGCTTGGTTTGCAAACCTATTTCACGGCAGGAGTTAAAGAGGTTCGTGCTTGGACTATCCATGTTGGTGATACAGCACCTCAAGCGGCCGGCGTGATTCATACAGACTTTGAGCGTGGCTTTATTCGTGCTCAGACAATCTCCTACGAAGATTTTGTGCAGTTCAAAGGAGAGACTGGTGCCAAGGAAGCCGGTAAGATGCGCGCCGAAGGTAAAGAGTATGTTGTTAAAGATGGAGATGTATTGAACTTCTTGTTTAACGTCTAAAGCATTCTTATTTGCCCATTAAAAAAGCCCTTTTCAGGGCTTTTTGCTTATGCAGTGGGGCTAAGTGATTAAGAAGCTTTGGCTGCTTTCTCTAAACATTTAGAAATTTCTTCATAGCGCTTTAGGGCAATCTTGGTGGGCAATACTTCTTTTTTACGACCATCAGCATTAGCGGCCATTTTGATATAGCCCAAGGCGCTGAGATTTTTGAGGCGACCATGCAATGTAGCTTGTGAGCCTAGGTCTGAAATGGAGATCAAATCACCAACCAAAATTGCTTGTTTGGCATGGGCGCAAGAAACAATCTTGTCGAGCAAACTCTCTTCGATGCAATCAAGTTTTTTCCCTGGATTGATGCGATCGAGAGCATCAATTAAGTTGAGGAACTTGATATAGGGTGACGGTTTAGTAGATGACATATTTAATATTTATTTGTATTAGCTGTGGGGCTAATACTAGTGTATTCCCTTGGTCTGATTTTAGCAATTGATACGCATCAATAAAAATTAATCCATACTAATAACAATGTCTAAATTATTCGCAAGTTATTCGGAATGGATTTTTGGCTGCGCTATTAGTGCGATGGCGTACACACTTCTTTTTTATTTTAATAACTGGTTAACAAGTGACATCACTTTCGGTTTAGGAGTAAGTTGGATCTACCTGCCAGCCGGATTACGTTTGTTTCTTACTTTAATTTTTGGCTTGCCTGGTGCTCTTGGTATTGCTATAGCCTCATTTTTAATTAGCTACTACGGTGATTTTCCGCACGATCTAATCTTATGTATTGGAACTGCATTAATTTCAGGATTTGCCCCTTATTTGGCTAGATTTTTTGTTTTTAACAATCTTCGCCTTGAGTCAGACTTAAGTAATCTCAATTTCCCTAAACTCATTGCTTGTATTTTGATTTATGCCTTGCTCTCTGCAGGCTTGCATCAGTGGTGGTTTTCAGTGATGGCTTTAGAAAATACAGGCACTGTAAATCACTTTTTAGTGATGTTTATTGGTGATGTGCTGGGCTCGCTACTATTAATCTCTTTGATCAAATACTGCTTAGATCTATTGCGAAAGGC
Source organism: Polynucleobacter sp. MG-28-Ekke-A2 (assembly GCF_035012985.1). Lineage (NCBI taxonomy): Bacteria > Pseudomonadati > Pseudomonadota > Betaproteobacteria > Burkholderiales > Burkholderiaceae > Polynucleobacter > Polynucleobacter sp. MG-28-Ekke-A2. The sequence continues at coordinate 82,403 of NZ_JAYGQU010000002.1, forward strand.
TAGGAAAACAGCTCACTAAGGGCTGTGCCTGGATCTGTGGCCCGCATGAATGCCTCCCCAACCAGGAACGCGTTGATTTGATTGTTGCGCATGAGCTCTACATCAGCGCGACTCAAGATGCCAGACTCTGTTACTAAGGTTTTGTTCTCCGGAACCATGGACATGAGAGAGAGGGTGGTTTGCAGTGTCACCTCAAAGGTTTTAAGGTTTCGATTGTTAATACCAAGTAAAGGTGTTCTGAGTTCTAGCGCTTGCTCTAATTCTGGTGCATTGTGAACTTCGACCAAAACATCTAGGCCTAATTCATGGGCGCAAGCCTCGAGCTCTTTCATTTGATTTAATTCTAGGCAAGCCACGATCAGTAAGATTGCATCGGCGCCAATCGCACGAGCTTCATAGACTTGATACGGATCTATGGTGAAGTCTTTACGCAAAACAGGAATATTGCAGGCGGCACGAGCTTCTTGCAGATAGGCATTGCATCCTTGGAAATAATCTACATCAGTCAGTACTGATAAACAGGCTGCACCATGTTTTTCGTAGGACTGGGCAATGTCTGCTGGTATGAAGTTCTCACGCAAGATACCTTTGCTTGGGCTTGCCTTTTTGATTTCAGTAATGACTCCTGCCTTGCCAGCGGAAATCTTGTTCTCAATAGCCTGAATAAAGCCTCTTGGCTTTAGAAGGGCATCACGATTATTGGCTTGAGCTTGATCACGTTGATTGGCAAGCGATATTTTCTGCAGGCAGCTAGCTACCTCAATCTTTTTGGTAGCTACAATTTTTTCGAGGATATCGCTCATGAATAATCAATTATTGAGAGTGGGTTGCGGCAACAAAAGCATCTAACTTTTGACGTGCCGCTCCAGATGTGATGGCTGCTCTAGCCAGGGTAATACCGCTAGCAATGTCTTTTGCTACTCCAGCTACATATAGTGTGGCGCCGGCATTAAGGCAGACGATATCGCTTGCAGGCCCGGGTTTGCCATCGAGCACATCCAAGACAATCTGCTTGGACTCTTCAGCATTAGCCACTTTAAAGCTGTTGGTGGGCGCGGCATTTAATCCAAAATCTTTTGGATGAATTTCATATTCACGCACTACGCCATCTTTAAGTTCGCCAACTAAGGTTGGGCCCTCTAAGGAAATTTCATCCAGGCCATCTCGCCCGTACACAACGAGCGCATGCTCCATTCCCAAGGCTTGCAATACGCGTGCCTGAATACCGACTAGGTCGGCATGAAAAACGCCCATCAAAATCCGCTTGGCATCAGCAGGGTTGGTAAGTGGGCCAAGGATGTTGAAGATAGTCCGGACACCAAGCTGCTTGCGGATAGGTACTACGTTCTTCATCGCTGGATGATGATTCGGGGCAAACATGAATCCCGCGCCTACTGATGAGATGCATGTGGCTACCTGCTCAGCAGATAAAGCTAGATTCACGCCAAGCGCCTCCAATACATCTGCGCTGCCTGATTTGCTGCTCACACTCCGATTGCCATGCTTAGCAATCTTCGCACCAGCACCTGCTGCAACAAACATGGCAGCAGTTGAAATATTGAAGGTGTGAGCGCCATCACCGCCTGTGCCCACCACATCCACCAAGTGCTTGCGGTCATCCACCTTTACTGAGGTAGCAAACTCTCGCATCACTTGTGCGGCAGCAGCGATCTCACCAACGGTTTCTTTTTTAGTGCGTAAGGCAACCAATAATCCTGCCACTAACTCTGGCGCCATTTCACCGCTCATAATGAGCCGCATCATGGCTGTCATTTCATCATGAAAGAGTTCGCGATGTTCAATGCAGCGTTGGAGGGCTTCTTGCGGGGTAATTGACATGGCGCTGTTGACAGACTGTTTATTTGTTTTGTAAAAAATTCTTGAGTAAGGCGTGGCCGTGCTCAGAGAGAATAGACTCTGGGTGAAATTGCACACCCTCAACCGCGAGCTCTTTATGGCGTACACCCATGATCTCACCATCAGATGAAGTGGCAGTCACTTCTAGCATTGCAGGTAGAGAGCTTTTCTCAATAGCCAGTGAGTGATAGCGAGTGACCTTAAATGGATCTGGCAAATTCTTAAATACACCCACACCTGTGTGATGAATGCTGTCGGTCTTGCCATGCATGACTTTTTGGGCGCGAATGACTTTGCCGCCGAATGCTTCGCCGATAGCTTGGTGCCCCAAGCAAACCCCTAGGATCGGAATTTGACCTGCGTAACGCTTGATGGTTGCGACTGAAATACCTGCCTCAGAGGGGCTGCATGGCCCAGGTGAGATACAAATACGCGCGGGATTCAGTCTAGCAATCTCTTCCACCGCAATTTCATCATTGCGAAAGACTTTAACCTCTTCACCTAGTTCTGCAAAGTATTGAACGAGGTTGTAAGTAAAAGAATCGTAGTTATCAATCATTAGGAGCATCGAGTCCTCCTTGTACTAAATCTGCCGCAGTCAGAACCGCGCGAGCCTTGGCTTCAGTTTCTTTCCATTCAGCAGTCGGGTCAGAGTCGGCAACGACGCCAGCCCCTGCTTGAGAGTGCAGCATGCCGTCACGGATCACGCCGGTACGAATGGCAATGGCCACATCCATATCGCCTGAGAAAGACAGGTAACCCACTGCACCACCGTAAACACCCCGCTTCACAATTTCCATCTCATCGATGATTTCCATCGCCCGAATTTTTGGCGCACCTGATAAGGTACCCGCTGGGAAGGTCGCTCGCAATACATCCATATTGCTCATATTGTCCAAAAGATGGCCTTCTACTGAACTCACAATGTGCTGAACGTGGGAGTATTTCTCAATAGACATGGAGTCGGTGACTTTGACTGAGCCAGTTTTGGCAATACGACCCACGTCATTGCGTGCTAAATCAATCAACATCACATGCTCAGCAATTTCTTTGGGATCGGCCAAGAGTTCTTTGGCTAGGCGTTCATCTTCCTCTGGATTGGCTCCGCGAGGACGGGTGCCAGCTAGTGGCCTGATAGTCACAATCTTCTCGGCAGCCCGTTTTTCTTGGCGTACCAAAATCTCAGGAGATGAGCCAACAATTTGCATATCGCCAAAGTCATAGAAGTACATATATGGCGATGGGTTGAGCGAACGCAAAGCTCTATAAAGAGCTAATGGTGAGTCCGTAAATGGCTTGCTAATGCGCTGACCGATAACTACCTGCATGCAATCGCCGGCCAAAATATATTCTTTAGTTTTGAGTACTGCTTTCTCAAAATCGGCTGCTTTGAATTTACGAATGAGTTCAGTTTTAGCGCTTGGTAAAGATGCCGGCATATTTGCTGGCTTATTGAGGCAAGCGAGTAATTCTTTTAAGCGATCTTGTGCTTTTTCAAAACCATTAGCAATGCTCGGATCTGCATAGACAATCAAATAAATTTTGCCGGCAACGTTATCAATCACTGCCAACTCTTCAGTCAACATCAGTTGAATATCGGGCACACCTAATTCATCTGGAAGTTGATGTTTGGCTAAACGTGACTCGATATAGCGAACGGTGTCATAACCAAAGTAGCCGGCAAGACCACCACAAAAGCGGGGCATGTCAGCTTGTAATGCTACCTTAAAACGCTTGAAATAAGCATCCACAAAATCGAGTGGATTATCAGTATTTGTCTCAACTACTTTTCTATCAGTCACTACTTCGTTGACTGGTGTTGAAGGGGTGCCAACAGTTCTGACAATAGTCCTGGCAGGCAGGCCAATAAAGGAGAAGCGACCGAAACGCTCGCCACCTAAAACAGACTCCAATAAGTAAGTATTGGTCTTGCCAAATGCTTGAGTCAGCTTGACGTAGAGTGATAGCGGAGTCTCTAGATCTGCCAGAACTTCTTTGACCAGGGGAATACGATTGAAACCCTGCTTTGCTAGGGCGTTAAATTCTGCAAGCTGCATTACGCTTTTCCTGACTTTCCTAATTCAGTGCGCATTGCTTGAATTACTTTTGCATAATTTTCTTGTGCGTAAATTGCTGAGCCTGCAACAAAAGTATCGGCGCCTGCTCGTGCTACTTCTGCAATGTTGTCGACTTTAATTCCACCATCTACCTCAAGACGAATATGTCGACCAGTCTCAGCCTGATAGCGATCGAGGCGTGTGCGTACTTGAGCAATCTTATTGAGGGTACTCGGAATAAATGACTGGCCACCGAAGCCTGGGTTGACTGACATCAGCAAAACTAAATCGAGCAATTCCAAAGTGTGATCGAGATGATCTAGTGGCGTAGCTGGATTCAAAACAAGACCTGCTTGACATCCTTGGTCGCGAATCAAGTTCAATGTGCGATTGACATGAGGGCTTGCTTCGGGATGAAAGCTAATTAAATTGGCACCCGCTTTAGCAAAGTCAGGGACGATACGATCTACCGGCTCGATCATTAAATGCACATCGATCACCGCAGGTTTGCCATCTTTATTTGCATAAGGACGAATTGCCTCGCAAACCAAGGGGCCAATGGTGAGGTTGGGCACATAGTGGTTATCCATCACATCAAAGTGAATCCAGTCGGCGCCCGCCACTAAAACGTCTTGAACTTCCTTGCCAAGGCAGGCGAAGTCGGCCGACAAAATCGATGGGGCGATAACAAATTGACTATTTGAGGGTGATTTTTGGCTTTCCATCCCTAGATTCTAGCTTGCAGTTGGCCTTAGGATGGAGCAGAATTCGTCCATGAATCCCCACGAAATGAGCATTACGGTCAAAGCCCAGTACCTTCCTGAGCAATCTGACCCCGATAACCGCCAATTTGCCTTTGCTTATACGGTAACTATCCGCAATACGGGGACTGCCAGTATTCAGGTAATTGCCCGCCATTGGTTCATTACAGACGGGGATAACGATGTCCAGGAGGTCCGAGGCCTAGGCGTTGTTGGGCAGCAACCGCTATTACGCACCGGAGAGCATTTTGAGTACACCAGCTGGGCAACTTTGCCCACTCCTGCGGGAACCATGCGCGGGGAGTATTTCTGTGTCACTGAGGATGCCCAGCTCTTTCAGGCCCCTATCCCAGAGTTTGTCCTGGTGATGCCACGTACCCTGCATTAACGTAGGGTAGTGAGAATGCTATTTCTTGCCATTACCCGTCCAAAGGACAATAAATAATAAAAGTCCTAAGGCAACAGCACCTTCAAAAACAAACAGTAGCATTGGGTATTCATCGAGTAAATTGGCAATCATGATTTCTAAATTTAAATTGGTTCCATTAAGTGTATTCGCTATTCTCATAGCTAGCTTGATTGTTGGATGTTCTACTCCTCCCACTCGTGGGACGGGGTATCGCCCAAGTGGTTCCGGTGCTTCGCCATCAAGCTATAGTTCTTCGATTGCAAGCTTTAGTGCTGTCTCTTGGCAAGCCTTACCTGGATGGCAGGAAGACGACTTGTCTCAGGCTTGGCCTGCTTGGTTAAAAAGTTGTGATGCTTTGCGTAAGAAAAGTACTGATGTGAACTGGCGCTCAGTGTGTGCCCAGGCTGGCAATGTATCCAGCCGTGATACGCAGTCTATTCGTAAATATTTTGAAAATAATTTTCAAGCTTATGAAATTCACAATAGCTCCGGTAGTGACACGGGCTTAATCACGGGCTATTACGAACCGGTAATGAATGGCTCACAAACTCGTACGAGCACTTATAACGTGCCGCTCTACGGCTACCCTAATGCTTGGCGCAAATCTAAGCCCAACCCAGGCCCAAGCCGTGCTGAGCTAATGAGTTCTGGTGTCTTGCAGGGTTCTGAAATTGCTTGGGTGCAGGATCCAGTAGCGGCAGCATTCATGCAAATTCAAGGCTCTGGAAAAATTCGTCTTGAGGATGGACGCATCCTGCGTTTGGGTTTTGCGGGCACCAATGATCAACCTTTTAAATCCTTTGCTCAGTGGTTACTTGATCGCAAAGAAATCACACGTAGTGAGGCGACGATGCAAGGCATTTCACAATGGGCTAAAAGAAATCCTGGCCAAGTAAATGAAATGCTGAACGCCAATCCCCGTTTTGTTTTCTTTAAAGAGTTGCCTAGCAATGTCTCTGCTGATTTAGGCCCTAATGGCGCCCTCGGTGTTCCGCTCACAGCTGAGCGCAGTATTGCAGTAGATTTACAAGCCTTGCCACTGGGCGCGCCTGTCTTTTTAGCAGCCACCAAACCATTAAGTAGTCAGCCTTTGCAAAAGCTGGTGATGGCACAGGATACGGGCAAAGCAATTGTGGGTGGCGTCAGAGCGGACTACTATTGGGGATCCGGAGATGCCGCTGGAGAGATGGCAGGTCGTATGAAACAAAATGGCAGGATGTGGTTGTTGTTGCCACGTTAATTAATACTTTTCACCGAAAGAAATTCATGAGCTACAAAACTATTTTGACTGAAGTGGATGGTAAGGTTGCCACCATTACTTTGAATCGCCCTGAAGTGTTAAATGCCTTGAACGATCAGCTCATGGAAGAGCTTGGTGCTGCATTAATAGCATTTGACGCGGATGACAATATTGGTTGCATGATCGTTACTGGCAGTGAAAAGGCATTTGCTGCTGGAGCGGATATTGCTTCAATGGCCAAGTACGGTTTAAAAGATGTTTATCGCGGTGACTTTATTACCCGTAACTGGGAAGAGATCAAAAAAGTACGTAAGCCTGTAATCGCTGCTGTCTCTGGCTATGCCCTTGGTGGTGGCTGTGAGTTGGCCATGATGTGCGACACGATCATGGCGGCGGATAATGCTAAGTTTGCTCAGCCCGAAGTAAAGCTGGGCATTATCCCAGGCGCTGGCGGTACACAGCGCTTACCTCGCGCGGTATCCAAAGCAAAAGCGATGGATCTAGCTTTGACGGGCCGCATGATGGATGCCGCTGAAGCTGAGCGCTCCGGTTTGGTTGCCAGGATCTTCCCACAAGCAGATTTGCTGAAAGAAGTTAAAGCAATTGCCAAAGGAATTGCAGATATGCCTTTGTTAACTGCAATGATGGTGAAGGAAAGTATCAACACTGCTTATGAAACTACTTTGTCTGAAGGTATTCATTTTGAGCGCCGCCTCTTTCATGCTTGCTTTGGAACGAATGATCAGAAAGAAGGTATGGCTGCATTCATGGAAAAACGCCCAGCCAAATTTACCAACTCTTAATTCAATAGCCGAAGAGAAAGTTTGAAAGAACTCAGTTTTTTTCTAGGAAGCGTTGAGCTAGTTTGACCCAATAGCTCACGCCGACGGGAATCAAGGAGTCATTGAAGTCGTAAGAGGGATTGTGTAAGTGACATGGGCCCATGCCATGACCTACCGAGCGATGATCGCCGTCTCCATTGCCTAAGAATACGTAACAGCCCGGCTTCTCTAGCAACATGAACGCGAAGTCTTCCGCGCCCATTGTGGGATCGATTGAAGCATTGATATTCTGCTTGCCAACCAATTCACTCATGACTTCAGTTGCAAATTCCACTTCGTTGGCATGATTAATGAGGGGCGGGTAATTTCTAGAAAACGTAATTTCTGCTTGGCAATCAAACGCCCCTGCAACGCTATGAGCGATTTCTCGTAAACGTTGCTCGATTAAATCTAAGACGTCCAAAGTAAATGTACGTACCGTACCGCCAATGAAGGCGCTATCCGGAATGACATTGCTCGTTTCACCCGCATGAAATTGCGTAATCGATAAAACAGCAGCATCTACAGGACGCTTATTACGTGTAATGATGCTCTGTAATGCAAGCACTACTTGGGCGCCAGCAAAGACTGGATCTGCGCTATTGTGGGGTAGGGCGGCGTGACCGCCTTTGCCTGTGATGGTAATTTCAAAAGTATTGCTTGAAGCCATCATTGGGCCGGAGGTCACTCCAAAGTGACCTTCTGCCAAGCCGGGCCAGTTATGCAAGCCAAATACTGCGTCGCATGGAAATTCTTTGAAAAGTCCATCCTTAATCATTTCATTCGCACCAGCGCCACCTTCTTCTGCTGGCTGGAAAATAAAAATCACCGTGCCTTTGAAGTCGCGGTGATTTGATAAATATTGCGCCGCTCCAAGTAGCATTGCTGTGTGACCATCATGTCCACAAGCATGCATTTTTCCGGGGTTTGTTGATGCATGAGCAAAGTTGTTGTGCTCCTGCAATGGAAGCGCATCCATATCAGCGCGCAAACCAATCATTTTTCCGGGACCTAAGTCACCATCTAAACGACCTACGACACCCGTTTTCCCCATGCCGCGATAGACTGTAATTCCCCAGCTAGAAAGCGCTTCTGCAACTAGATCAGCAGTGCGATTTTCTTCGAAACGCAATTCAGGATGCGCATGAATATTGCGTCGAATTTCTTGAATAGCTTCCGCGGAGTCAATAATTTCTGGGGATAAATGCATCCCTTCATCTTATCCGAAAGTCTTTGGATATGCCTTTTGGGCTAAATTACCGCAAATTAATTGTCGGGTAATTGAATGTGCTTTGCAGCAAAACCCAAGGCTTCAATTGAATATGGGCTGTTATCGGCTTTTTGGAGTTCTTTTGGAAGCTCTGGAATGAGGCCCAAAAATGGGGTATCTATTCTGGCTTGCAGAGTCTGAATATTTTCTTCAAGCAGAGGCATTTCTGTGGATAGGGTATTCGCTACCCATCCCGCAATATTTAAGTTACGCGCTTTGATTGCCTCACAAGTTAGGAGGGCGTGATTAATGCAGCCTAATTTCATGCCCACCACCAGGATGATGGGAAATTTAATTTCTTGGGCGAAAGTCCCCAAATCTTCCCGCTCATTTAGGGGGATAAGTAAGCCGCCGGCGCCCTCAACCACAACGCAATCTGCCCGGTCTTGAACATTTTGAAAGCTCTGTAAGATCAGGCTCATTTCAAGTTGCAGCCCTTGGTGGGCCGCTACCAAATGTGGAGCAGCCGGTCGATTCAATACATAAGGACACAAACTCAATTCAGTGGAGCTGAGGTTTGAGGCGATGCGCAGTGTTTCTAAATCTTCATTCAGAGTGTGGCCTTGTGCATCTTGATAAGTTCCAGCAACAACCGGTTTAAAGCCAATCGCTTTCATTCCCTGTTCGCGTAGTTTCAGAATGAGAGCGCCGCTCACCAGCGTTTTTCCAACCTCGGTGTCTGTACCGGCGACAAAGAAGCCTGTGGCCTTACTCATGAGAGCCCTTTTGAAGGACTGTTTGCTCGATGGTCTTTAAGGTATCAATGAGTTGACGCACATCTGCTTCGCCATGGTTAGCAGAGAACGTAATGCGTAATCTTGCACTGCCATTGGGTACGGTAGGAGGGCGAATAGCAGGAATCCAATAACCTGCCTCATCAAGTAACTTAGCGGCGAGCAGAGCATTGGCATTACTGCCCAAAATGACGGGCTGTATGGCGGTGCAAGAGGATACCTTTTCCCATTGAGAAAATTGCATTTCATCTTGCCAGATGCGAATCAGTTTATTGAGTTGAGTACGGCGATTGCTGCCCTCGTCCCCTTCAATAATTTTCAAGCTCTTTGAGAGTGTATGCGCTATCGCAGGTGGCGTTGCAGTACTGTAAATGAAAGGGCGACCCTTTTGAATGAGCCATTCAATAAAAGTGGCTTGTGCACAAACAAAGGCGCCGCTGACACCTGCAGCTTTTCCAAGAGTGCCAATATAAATAAGGCGATCAGAGTAGATCTTTTCCTGCTCCAAAATGCCATGACCTTGTTTGCCCAATACTCCGAAACCATGAGCATCATCCACAAGTAACAGCGCATCGTATTGCTCAGCAAGTTTTAATAATTCTTTTACTGGAGCGAGGTCACCATCCATGCTAAAGACGCCATCAGTAACAATGATCTTTAGTGGATGTTGATCTGTTTTCAGTAATTCATTTAATGAGTCAAGATGCGTATGATCAAACAGCACGACATTTGCTTGAGTCTGAGCAGCCGCTAAACGAATCCCATCAATTAAAGAAGCATGGTTTAGCTTGGCCGAATAAATACTAGTAGATTTTTGTGGCGCAAGTCTCGCTAGACCTGTGATGGCGGTAAGGTTGGCGAGATAGCCGGTACTAAAAAATAGGGCGCGCGCATTCGGAATGTGTTGCTTTTGAAAAGAGGCTAATTGGTTTTCAAGTAGCTCATGAGCCCTGCTGTGGCCGCTAATGAGGTGGGAGGCGCCACTGCCTACCCCATACTTCTGAGCGCCTTCAGCAAGAGCTTGAATTAACGCAGGATGGTTTGCTAGTCCTAAATAGTCATTGCTACAAAATGCTTTGAGCTCGCGTCCATCGACCCAAGCTTTGGTATCACATGGAGATTCTGTTGCTCTGAGTTTGCGTTTGAGTAATTGCGACTCAAGTTCTGCAATTTGCTCTTGCGCTAACTTTAAGGCCTGATATGAGTTTGTCATGCCAAGGTTTTCTCAAGGGCAACTTGCACAGCATGACCTAATTGCGCGGTTTCTACTGTAGACAAAATATACGGCGGCATGACGTAGATAGTATTGCCGATTGGCCTAATCAATACACCTTCACTTAAACAGTTTGAGAACATCGTTCGCGCAAACATCGTAGGATTTTTTAGAAACTCATTTTTAATATCGAAGGCCAATATCATTCCTTGTTGGCGCCAATGCTCAATGCGGGAATCCGTTTTTGCCCACGTAAATGCATTTGCTAAATCCTTTGAGCGCTCAATATTTTTTTCTAATACTTTGTCAGTTGCGAAAATTTCTAAACAAGCCAGTGCAGCAGCACACGCTAGTGGGTTACCGGTATAAGAATGAGAATGTAAAAACCCTTGCTGGATTTGATCGCCATAAAAAGCTTGATATATCTGGTCTGTCGTAAGGCAGAGTGACAGTGGAAGATAGCCGCCGCTAATTCCTTTGGACAGGGTTAAGAAGTCTGGCCAGATACCAGCATGCTCACAGGCAAAGAACTTGCCACTCCGCCCACAGCCCACCGCAATCTCATCTGCAATCAGATGTACTTCGTAGCGATCACATAAATCCCTGACTAAACGTAGATACTCGGAAGAGTGCATGGCCATTTGCCCTGCGCACTGCACCAAAGGCTCGACAATGATGGCAGCAATATTGCCATGTTCTTTTACAAATAATTCTTCGAGTTTTTTTGCTGCATATCTTGCTACATCTTCTGCGCTCTCACCAGTTTTTGCTTTGCGTGCATCGGGTGATGTAATGGTAAAGACATCTTGCAATAACGATCCATAGGCGTCCCGAAAAATAGCAACATCCGTTACTGCTAATGCCCCAAGTGTTTCCCCGTGATAACCATTTTCCAAGCAAACAAATTTTTTCTTTTGTGGTTTGCCGTTGAGTTGCCAGTAGTGGTGACTCATCTTGAGCGCTATTTCTACTGCAGACGCACCATCAGAGGCATAGAAGACATGGCCTAAATGGTGATTGGTGAGTGCGGACAGTTTTTCAGATAGCTCTACTACGGGCGCATGCGTAAATCCGGCGAGCATCACATGCTCAATTTTTTCGAGTTGCGCGGAAATGGCTTGATTGATGCGTGGGTTGGAGTGGCCAAATAAATTGGTCCACCAAGAACTAATGGAGTCGAGTAAGGCTTTTCCGTTTTCGTCATAGAGCCAAGCACCCTTACCTTTTGTAATAGCAACCAGCGGAAAGGACTCATGCTGTTTCATCTGAGTGCATGGGTGCCAAACGGCTGCAAGGCTGCGATCAACGAGAGGGGCTTGATTTAAATCAGAAATAACCTTCATGTTTGATATTTGACCACTAGTTTTTCCAAATTCAGACCTGTATCTGTTATGTTTATGTCTTGAATCCCCTCATTTTCTGGAATTTACCCATGCAGGACACTCAAACCGTTGAAAAACCCTTAACCCAATTCAAATCTAAAGCGGATTTGCATCAGGGCGTAAATGCAGGGGGCGAGGCATCTGGCGAGTGGTCAGTGGCTCAAATTGAAGCCTTATTTGCACTCCCTTTAAATGAGCTGATGCTGAGGGCTCAAGAGACTCATAAAGCCTATTTCCCAGAAGGTGATGTTGAATTAGCTACTTTGCTGTCAATTAAGACGGGTGGCTGTCCTGAGGATTGTGGTTATTGCCCGCAGGCTGCTCGTTATGACACCGATGTTAAGGCTGAGAAGTTAATGGGCTTAGAGGAGGTCTTAGAGGCTGCCAAAGCTGCTAAAGCCGCTGGGTCTAACCGTTTCTGTATGGGTGCCGCTTGGCGCGAACCCAAAGACCGCGATATTGAAAAAGTGACTGCCATGATTAAGGGCGTAAAAGCCTTGGGTCTGGAGACCTGTGCCACCTTAGGCATGTTGGAGGCAGATCAAGCCCAGGCACTGCAAGAGGCTGGCCTAGACTTTTATAACCATAACTTAGATACCAGCGAAGATTTTTATCGTTCAGTGATCTCAACCAGAGGCTACCAAGACCGTTTGGATACGATATCCAATGTCCGTGCCGCCGGCATGTCGGTTTGTTGTGGTGGTATTGTCGGTATGGGCGAGTCTAGACAGCAGCGCGCCGCATTTTTGGCCCGTTTGGCAAATTTGAGCCCCTACCCAGAATCCGTTCCTATCAATCATCTAGTGCCGGTAGCCGGTACACCCTTAGCTGAGCAAAAGCCTTTAGACCCACTGGAGTTTGTGAGAACGATTGCGGTTGCTAGGATCACGATGCCTAAAGCCCGCGTACGTTTATCTGCTGGTCGTCAGGAGCTTGGTAGGGCGGTTCAGGCTATGTGCTTTATGGCTGGAGCTAACTCTATTTTCTATGGTGAGCAACTACTCACTACCGGTAATCCCGAGGCAGAACAAGACCGTGAGCTCTTGGCAGAGTTGGGTTTAAAGACCAAACAAAGCTGCAAAGCAGAGGTTTTGGTTTAGTTTTCCACGCGCATGTCCCCGATAGATCGCCTCATTCTGGAGTTTGATACCGCCCTTCGGTCGGTGGTCGGTGGTGCTCATGCCCATAGACCCACGCCAGGATCTGATTTTGGGGGTAATTCCGGTTTGGATGCTAACGAGCGCAAACATGCAGCAGGACTCATGCGAGTCAATCATGTGGGTGAAGTTTGTGCGCAAGCGCTGTATCAATCGCAAAAATTAGTTGCTCGAAATTCAGAAATTCAGGAGATGTTGGATCACTCCGGACAAGAGGAGATGGATCACCTCGCTTGGTGTGAAACTCGTCTTCAAGAGCTCGGATCACACACCAGTTATCTCAATCCACTTTGGTATGCGGGATCCTTTGCAATTGGCTTGGCAGCAGGCTTAGCGGGCGATAAGTGGAGTTTAGGTTTTGTTGCTGAAACAGAAAAACAAGTCGAGAATCACTTGGAAAGTCATCTCGAAAAATTACCAAAAGAAGATCAGCGATCTCGTGCAATTGTGGATCAAATGCGCGTTGATGAAATTGCTCACGGACAAGCCGCAAAAAATGCTGGCGGTGCAAATTTGCCAGAACCCATTCAAAAAATAATGCAGGCGATGTCTAAGATAATGACAACCACTGCTTACAAAATTTAATACGGAAATAGGTTTTAATTCTCAAAACCCATCTCTGATTAATTTTTGAGATATTTTTTACGTATTACTGTTTTTAAATACAGTATATTTAGGTATTATCTAGTGCAATAGCTAAGATCTATTCTTAAGTATATTTTCCAAGCCATTGTTTCAAGTAGCTATTTTATTATCACCATTTTCTCAACACATGACGCTAAGTGTTTGTAAACACTAGAGAAATTCCTAAAAAAACTCCTAAAAACACTTGACCCTCTTAGTGCGATCCTCTAAAGTGGGAGGAAGTGTGAAAAAGTGGGGTAAATGGTGTTTCAAGGTGCGTCAGCTCTCAATTTAGATGCAAAAGGCCGCATGTCTGTGCCGGCTAAGCATCGTGATGCCTTGTTGGTACAGGGTGAGGGCCGAATCACGCTTACAAAACACCCCGACGGCTGCCTACTTCTCTTCCCGCGTCCAGAGTGGGAAACCTTTAGAGCAAGAGTTGCGCAACTTCCGATGGATGCCCATTGGTGGCGCCGTATTTTTTTAGGTAACGCTGCGGAAATAGATTTGGATGGTGCTGGTCGTGTACTGGTAAGTCCAGAGTTGCGCGCTGCTGCCGGAATCGAAAAAGAAGTGATCTTGCTCGGCATGGGAAGTCACTTGGAGTTGTGGGACGCGGCTACATACGCTGCAAAAGAACAGGCTGCGATTGCGCAAGGCATGCCTGAAGCACTCAAGCAATTTAATTTTTGATGACAGGGTGCCATGAACATAACTCATCGCCCAGTATTACTGGCCGAGGCGGTGACAGCGCTAGTTGGCGGTCCGCTGATTCAAAATCAAAGTGCAGCAAACAAAATTTTGGTAATCGATGGAACCTTCGGGCGCGGCGGTCATACACAAGCTTTGCTCAAGGAGTTGAATCCTTCGGCACGTATGATTTCTTTCGACAAAGATTTGGATGCGATTGCAGTGGCGCAAAAAATCAACGATCCACGTTTAAAGATTGTGCACGACAGTTTTGCACACATGGATCAGTATGCAGAGGTGGAATCAGTCGATGGAATTTTGTTGGACTTGGGAATCAGTTCGCCCCAAGTGGACGAAGCGCATCGGGGATTTTCTTTTCGTCGAGAAGGACCACTCGATATGCGCATGAACACCGATCATGGTTTAACCGCAGCAGAGTGGTTGGAGCAGGCGTCACCAGAGGAAATCACTCACGTGATTAAGACTTACGGAGAAGAACGCTTTGCATTTCAGATCGCAAAAGCCATTGTGGCTAAGCGAGAAGAGGGCCTTTCCCCTAAAACGACTACTCAGTTGGCAAGCCTAGTTGCAAGCGTAGTGCGCACGCGCGAAGCTGGCCAAGATCCCGCAACAAGAACCTTTCAATCATTGCGTATTTTTATTAATCGCGAGTTAGAAGATTTGGAGCTCGGTTTGAAGGCGGCCCTGAGGTTATTAAAGCCCGGCGCAAGACTTGCAGTGATTAGTTTTCATTCGTTAGAAGATCGTATCGTGAAGCAGTTTATGCAAGCGCATGCAAAAGTCGAAGTACCCCGTGGGTTACCGGTACGCGAAAAAGACTTGCCACAAAGCGCCCTCGAAATTATTGGTCGAGTTAAGCCAAGCGATGCTGAGATATCTGAGAATCCTCGTGCCCGCTCTGCAATCATGCGTGTGGCTGAAAAGCGCATGGGAGTATCCGCATGAATCGCGCTACTTTGACTCTGCTCGCATTGCTATTAATTTGCGCGCTATCTCTGGTTGCGGCTCAGCAGCGTGCGCGAAAATTATTCATCCTTCAAGAGCGCGCGCAGATAGAAGAGCGTAAGTTAAATCAAGACTGGTTGCGTTTAGAGTATGAGCAGCGGAATTTATCGAAGTCTGCACGTATTCGCGACGTTGCTCGCAATCAATTACATATGTCTCCGATTTCTCCTGAGCGCACCTTGTATTTGAAGGAGGCAAAATGAGACCGGTTGGCTTCTCCACTACGCCAAATTTAGTTTTACGCCTGCCAATGTGGCGGTCTCGTTTGATGCTATTCCTTTTGTTCTTTGTATTCATGATGTTACTGCTACGCGCATTTTGGATTCAGGGTCCAGGAAATGCGTTCTATGAAGCTAAAGGCGTGCGTGGAACTCAGCGCGAATTGGAGCTCCCCGCTAGTCGCGGAAAAATTTTGGATCGTAACGGCCAAGTGATTGCAACGAGCTTGGAAGCCAAGTCGGTCATTGCCTATAACGACACCGTTCCTGATGATTTGGCCGCAGACAAAGTGCAGAAATTGGCAAGTCTTTTGCAAATGAGCGAATCTGATCTGCGTAAAAAGTTGAAAGAAGAGCGCAAGCAGGTTTTCTTAAAGCGTCAAGTAGATCCAGTTGTAGCGCAGCAAATTAAACAGCTAGAGATCCCTGGCATTGGTTTAAATAATGAATATCGTCGCTTCTACCCAGAAGGTGAGGCGATGGCACACGTGGTTGGCTTTACAAATGTGAATGACAAAGGTCAAGAAGGGATGGAGCTTTCTCGTGAGAATGAGCTTGCTGGTCACCCTGGTCAAAGACGAGTAGTAGTTGATCGCTTGGGTCGCGTTGTTGAGGATGTTGCGATCTTACAGTTGCCACAAAATGGAAAAGACTTAAACCTATCCATTGATAGCAAGATACAGTTCTTGGCCTATAACGCCGTTAAAGATGCTGTAGAGCAACATCACGCTAAAGCAGGCGGTGCAGTAGTGCTTGATACCCAAACTGGTGAGATTTTGGCGTTGGCAAATTACCCAAGCTACAACCCAAATGATCGAAGGTACTTAACTGGTGAGCAATTGCGTAATCGCGTATTGACCGACACCTTTGAGCCTGGCTCAACTATCAAGCCGTTAACAATTTCAATTGCTTTAGAAAAAGGCGCTATCAGACCAGATACCAATATGGTGATAGGTGCGAGTTATTTAGTAGGTCCTAAGCCCATTACAGATACCCATCCCTATGGAAATCTTACGGTCGCACAAATTATTCAAAAATCTAGCAACATTGGTACTGCAAAGATTGCGATGAACAATCTTTCCCCTGAAGAAATGTGGGACTTATATACCGCAGTTGGCTTTGGTCAAGCGCCAAAAATTGGCTTTCCTGGCGCTGTTGCTGGAACTGTTCATCCATTTAAAAAATGGATGCCTACCGATCAAGCCCGTATTGCTTTTGGCTATGGTATTTCTGCGTCACTCTTTCAGGTTGCACGCGCATACACAGTCTTTGCACGTGATGGCGAATTAGTTCCCCTAACGATTGAGCGTAGTCCTGAGTTCAAGCCGGGCATTAAAGTGCTCTCACCAAAAACGGCTATTGAAATGCGCAACATGATGGAGGCGGTTACTGAGCCGGGGGGAACTGCAGTTAAAGCGCAGGCTGAAGGTTATCGCGTTGGCGGAAAAACAGGCACTGCCCATAAATTAGTTGGCAAAGGATATGGTAATTCTTATCGCGCTTACTTTGCTGGACTTGCCCCCATTAGTGCTCCACGTATTGTGGTTGCGGTAATGATTGATGAGCCCACTGGTGGAAGTCACTACGGTGGTGATGTTGCCGCACCTGTATTCTCGACAATTGTTGGGGAGACGCTCCGTTCATTGAATGTCTTGCCAGACAACAAAGTAAAGCAAATGGTGTTGGAAGATAAGGCCCCAGAAGAAATTCGGCCAGCAGCTGCACACGCTCAACATGTGGTTTTGAAGCGATGAGGGTGGATTTGAAAATAGACACCAATCATTTGATTGACCACTTACATACTTTAGCGAACTTCTCCGCAAAAGTATGTGCGGATAGTCGCCAGATTCAGTCTGGCGATATCTTTTTTGCCTACCCTGTAGGTCATGGCAATGCTTTGCGTGATGGTCGTCAATTTATTGAGGCGGCATTAGGGTGCGGGGCAGCCGCAGTAGTGTTCGATCCAGCGGGTATGGGTAAGAAATTTTCAGATCACCCACAATGTTTTGCTGTTGAAGATCTTGCTGCAAGAGCAGGTGAGCTTTGTTCGCAATGGTATGGTCATCCGAGCAAAGAATTAAAAATCATTGGTGTCACTGGCACTAATGGCAAAACTAGCATCACGCAATGGTTAGCCCAGGCTTTAGATACTAGCAGTCATCACACTGCAGTTTTGGGCACCTTAGGTACCGGGTTCCCTGGCGCATTGGTGCAAACTGGCTATACCACTCCAGATGCACCTAAATTACAAACGCAGTTAGCAGAGTTGCGCAGCGCTGGAGCTAAACAAGTCGCGATGGAAGTGTCTTCGCATGCTTTGCATCAAGAGAGAGTCGCTGGAACAAATATTCACTGTGCAGTATTTACGAATCTGACGCAGGATCATTTGGATTACCACGGCAGCATGGCTGATTACGCCGAGGCAAAGGCTAAGTTATTTCAGCAAACCGGCCTTGAGCACGCAGTGATTAACTTGGATGATGCTTTTGGTCGTGAGCTTGCCATGAACTTGTTGGCAAAAGAGAGTTTGAAGATCTGGGCATATGCATTGTCTCAATCCGCGTTCCAAGGATTTGAAAAATTCGGTGACCGTTTATCTAGTATTTATGCAAAAGATATTCTACTGAGTGGAGCGGGTTACAACGCAAGCTTCATTTTTGATGGAGTGGGAAGCGCTCAATTGCATATTCCTTTGCTAGGTGAGTTTAATTTAAGTAATGCGCTTGCGGTGTGGACGGTATTACTTTCACAGGGCATGAGCTTGGAAGTAGCCGCTCAAAAAGTGAGCCAATTAAATCCAGTGCGTGGTCGTATGGAGTTAATTCCTTTGGGTAAATCTCAAAAGAAAGAGGGCTTGTTAGCAGTTGTGGATTACGCGCATACCCCAGATGCTTTAGAGAAAACCTTACAAGCATTACGACCTATTACTGAGCAGCGCGGTGGAAAAATTTGGTGTGTCTTTGGTTGTGGCGGTGATCGCGATGCTGGTAAGCGTTCGCTAATGGGTGCTGTCGCAGAGCGTAATGCCGACCATATTCTGATTACAAGTGACAATCCTCGCTCTGAAGATCCACAGGCTATCATGCAGATGGTTCGCAGTGGTATTAGCAAGGATGCGCAGAACGTTCAAATTATTGCCGATCGTGCGGCCGCCATCATGGCCGCAATTCGTCATTCGGATGCCCGCGATATTGTTCTGGTTGCCGGTAAGGGTCATGAAACTACTCAAGAAATCAATGGCAAGAAATTTGATTTTTCTGATCAAGAGCATATTCGCTTAGCCGCTGGAGGTGGAGTCTGATGTCTATCATGACCACCCTTGCACAAGCACAGGTAATGTTGCCTGGAAGTAAATTACTGAATATTTCTGCGCAAGCTGCCCAGGAAATCTCTGTTTCTCGAGTGGGTACTGATAGTCGCCAGATCGATCGTAACGAATTATTTGTCGCTTTAGTTGGCGAGCGCTTTGATGCGCATGACTTTTTATCCGATGTGGCTAAGGCAGGGGCTAGTGCTGCCCTTATTAGTGCGCAAGATAAATGCCCGCCTGATTTACCTGCTATTTGCGTTTCAAACACGCGTGTTGGTTTGGGAAATTTAGCAAAAGCATGGCGGACAAATCACCCCATTCCTTTGGCGTTGGTTACTGGTAGCAATGGTAAGACCACCGTAAAAGAGATGATCGCCTCTATTTTTAAAGCCGCAGTGGGCGAACAAAATACTTTGGTTACTAAAGGAAATCTGAATAACGATATTGGTTTGCCGTTAACGCTGTTGAAATTGCGTGCAACAGATCGCCTTGCTGTAGTTGAGCTCGGCATGAATCATCCTGGTGAAACAGCGCAGTTAGCAGCCATTGCGCAGGCAAATATTGCATTAATTAATAATGCCCAGCGCGAGCATCAAGAGTTTATGGCTACGGTTGCGGCGGTAGCAGAAGAGCATTCAGATGCTATTCGTGCTTTGCCAACTGATGGTATTGCTGTATTCCCAGCAGACTCAGAATTTTCAAGTGTTTGGCGCCAGGCTGCTGCAGGTCGAAAAGTGATTGATTTTGTTTTGTTGTCTGCTCAGTCTAAGGTTGCGGCTGCTGTGACCGGAAGTTTGCTAAGCAATGGGCATGTACAGATTAAAACTGAACGAGGGGCTATCGAAGTTCAATTAAATACTTTGGGCAGTCACAATGTTCGCAATGCCTTGGCTGCGAGTGCGGTTGGTATCGCGGCAGGTGTAAGTCTTGAAAAGATTAAGCAGGGTCTTGAAGCATTCTCGCCAGTAAATGGGCGTATGCAGGCAAAAGTGATTGATTCAAATAACACTTTAATTGACGATAGCTATAACGCTAACCCGGATTCCGTAAGAGCCGCTATCGATGCTTTAAAGCAATCGGGTAATTTATCTTGGTTGATTTTGGGTGATATGGGTGAGGTTGGTAATCAGGGTCCCGAATTCCATCGTGAAGTTGGTGCCTATGCTGCTGAGCAAGGAATCTCAAAACTATTTGCTTTGGGGGAGCAATGCCAATTTGCTCTTCAGGGATTTAATGAAGTTGTTGGTAATAGTGCGGCTGTATCTAATGCAACTCATTTTGCCGATATAGATAGTCTCATTATGCAATTAAGAGATGCTTTGCATGCCCAGTCTAGCGGTAGCAATCAACACTTAAATATTTTGGTTAAAGGTTCACGGTTTATGCGCATGGAGCGTGTAGTGCAGGCCTTGTTAGAGGAGGCTAAAACATGCTCTTAATGTTGGCGCAATGGTTGCAAGATGATTTCGGATTCTTCCGAGTATTTAACTACATCACTTTCAGAGCCGTGATGGCAACGGTGACTGCATTATTGATTGGTTTAGCTGCAGGACCTTGGGTGATTCGTAAATTAAGCGCCCTGAAAATGGGTCAAGCAGTCCGCGCAGATGGACCACAAACCCATTTAGTGAAATCGGGCACCCCAACTATGGGTGGTGTTTTGATTTTGATCGGTATCTTTATCTCATGCATGTTGTGGGCCGATCTCAGCAATCGATTTATTTGGATTGTGATGATTGTGACTTTTGGTTTTGGTTTAGTTGGTTGGGTAGATGACTATCGCAAAGTGGTCTACAAAGATCCTAAAGGCATGGCTTCAAGAGAGAAGTTCTTCTGGCAAACACTAATTGGCTTATTTGCCGCTATCTATCTTGCATTCTCCGTTTCTGAAGTAAATAACCTAAAAGTATTGCAATTATTTTATGAATGGTTAAGAGGTGGATTTGCTTTAGATCTGCCTGCAAAAACCAACTTGCTGCTGCCCTTCATGAAAGAAGTGAGTTATCCGTTGGGTGTGATGGGCTTCATTATTTTGAGCTATTTAGTAATCGTAGGCAGCAGTAATGCAGTGAACTTGACTGATGGCCTCGATGGTCTTGTCATCATGCCGGTGATCTTGGTAGGTGCTGCTTTGGGTGCTTTTGCTTATGTGATGGGTAATGCGATTTATGCAAAGTATCTCCTCTTCCCTTACATACCGGGCGCTGGTGAGCTCATGATTTTCTGCGGAGCTATGGGCGGTGCTGGCTTAGCCTTCCTTTGGTTTAACACACACCCAGCGCAAGTATTTATGGGTGATGTGGGCGCACTTGCTTTGGGCGGAGCCCTTGGCACCATCGCTGTGATTGTTCGTCAAGAAATTGTGTTGTTTGTGATGGGCGGCATCTTTGTTGCTGAAACTGTTTCGGTAATGATGCAAGTATTTTGGTTCAAGCTCACTAAAAAACATTTTGGAGAGGGTCGTCGCATTTTCCGAATGGCGCCATTGCATCATCATTTTGAATTGGGTGGTTGGAAGGAAACGCAAGTGGTTGTGCGTTTCTGGATCATTACCATCCTTCTAGTCTTAATTGGCTTATCTAGCTTGAAGTTACGGTGATCCAAAAGTAAATATGTTGATTTTAGAAAATACCTTTGCAAATGCAGCCTTCATGAGTGATGAGGGTTACCAGGCTCCAAGCCGATTCCTTATTCTGGGATTGGGTGAGTCTGGCGTAGCTATGGCGAAGTGGTGCCTACGAAATGGTGCGGAAGTCCGCTTAGCGGATACGCGCGAGCAATCCTCTTTTACTGAGCGTCAAAACGCCTGGCTGGAAGAGCTTCAGATTGCGGGCCTCAAAGATATTTGTTTTGGCCCTTTAGATGAGAGCTTGCTCAATAATATTGATGTGATTGGTATTAGCCCAGGACTTTCTCCGGTGCAAGACCCAACCTATGCTTTCTTGGTTAAGGCTGAGCAGGCTGAAATCGATGTGTGGAGTGAGATTGAATTTTTTGCTCGCGCAATTTCTGCTTTAAGTCGTATGTCACAAGCGCAAGAGTTGAGTTATGCGGCTGCAGTACTGGCTGTGACTGGCACCAACGGTAAAACAACTACCACCGCATTAACCGGACAACTCTGTGAGCGCGCCGGCAAGAAGGTTGCTGTGGCAGGAAACATTAGTCCTGCAGCATTAGACAAGCTCATGAGCTGCTTGGATATTGCTGATCAAATCGTAGACATGCCAGACGTTTGGGTCTTGGAGTTATCCAGCTTTCAGTTGGTCTATACCCATACTTTGAATGCTACGGCAGCAACGGTGTTGAATATTACTCAAGACCACTTAGATTGGCATGGCGATATGCAAGCGTACGCGCAAGCTAAGTCACGGATATTTGGTATTGATACAGTTTGTATTTTGAATCGCGATGATTCCCTTGTAATGGGGCTACTGTCTGAAGAGCAAAAAGCAGAGAGAGCCATTGTGACCTTTGGCTCTAATCGCCCAGATGAGCAAGGCGCTTTTGGAATTGAGCATGATTTACGTGCTGGTGGAATTGATTGGCTGGTATGGGCTGAAGTAGATGAAGATGTTGAGCCTAAGCCTAAGCGTCGTCGTAAATCCGCAGTAGTTGAAGAAGATGAGCCGTTACGCCTCAAGCGCCTTATCCCAGCTGACGCCTTAAGAATACGTGGCCGTCACAATGCATTAAATGCGCTAGCAGCCCTAGCCTTAGCACGCGCCGCTAATTTACCTATGAATGCACTGTTACATGGCTTGCGTGATTACCATGGTGAGCCACATCGTGTGCAAAGTATTGCGATTGTTAAGGATGTTGAGTACGTAGATGACAGCAAGGGCACTAATGTAGGTGCGACTGTCGCTGCATTAAATGGCTTAGGCAGTAACGAGTCTGGCAAGCGCATTTGGTTGATTGCTGGTGGCGACGGAAAAGGTCAGGATTTCAGTCCATTACGTGAACCTGCGTTACGTTTTGTGAAGGGTGTTTTCCTAATCGGCAAAGATGGCGCTGCAATTGGTGAGGCTCTTGGCTCTGGAATTCAAAGTACGAATTGTGGCGATTTAATTTCTGCAGTTCAGGCTGCTGCCTCAAAAGCAGTATCAGGAGACTTGGTATTGCTCTCACCAGCTTGCGCAAGCTTAGACCAATTCCGTGACTATGTTGAACGTGCCCAAGTATTTGCTGCAGAGGTTGAAGAGTTGGGTATGCGCTTTGAAGGGGTCCAGGTATGAATTTAAAAGAAAAATTCTTCCCCGAAAATCGGCTTGGACTCAATCGCTTCTGGAATTTTTCAAGAGGTGGAATTGATAACTTCCGCACTGGCTTGCGTGATGCTGTTTCAGGCGTAGAGCAAACCCGTTCGCGCATGATGGAGTATGACCAGTTACTTGTGTGGGCGGTCTTATCCTTGACCTTGATTGGCTTAGTCATGGTGTACTCGGCTTCCATTACTTTGGCCGATGGACCGAAGTATGCAAATTACAGTAGTAACTTCTTTCTCATTCGTCACGTGATTTCTTTGGTGATTGCGATTGGTGTCGGCATCTGGGCTTTTAAGATTCCCACTAAGGTATGGGATCGTTATTCACCAGTCATTTTTGGATTTACTGTTTTATTGCTGATCGCCGTCCTCATTCCTGGTGTGGGTAAAGGTGTGAATGGTGCGAAGCGTTGGATTCCTTTGGGGTTAATGAACTTCCAGCCATCCGAGTTGATGAAATTTGCTGCTGTGATATTTGCAGCAAGCTATACCGTTCAACGTCAGGAATATCTCCATTCCTTTGTAAAGGGCATGCTACCAATGGGTATTGCAGTTGCCCTGGTGGGTGGTCTATTGATGGCTGAGCCAGATATGGGCGCATTCGTAGTGGTTGCCTTGATTGCATTCGGCATTCTCTTTTTGGGCGGTATCAATGCTAAATTATTTGGCGGCTTGATCCTAGTTGGTTTGATGAGTGGCGCAACCATGATTGCGCTCTCTCCATTTCGTCGTGGACGCATGCTGGCCTTTATGGATCCATGGCAAGTAGATAACGCTGCCAATAAAGGCTATCAGTTAACCCATTCATTGATGGCATTTGGTCGGGGCGAATGGTTTGGTACAGGACTTGGCGGTAGCGTAGAAAAATTGCATTATTTACCAGAAGCGCATACCGATTTCATTATGGCTGTGATTGGCGAAGAGTTGGGATTTGTTGGTGTGGTGGTAGTGATTTTCTTGTTTTATTGGATCATACGTCGTGCCTTCTTAATTGGCCGCACTGCTTTGCAGTTGGATCGTAGCTTTGCTGGACTTGCTGCTAAAGGTGTTGCTATTTGGATTGGTTGGCAAGCCTTCATCAATATGGGCGTGAACCTTGGGTTGTTACCAACGAAAGGCTTGACTTTGCCATTGGTAAGTTATGGCGGTTCTGGCATTTTGATGAACGCAGTTGCCATTGCAATGTTGCTGCGTATTGATTTTGAAAATCGCATCCTCATGCGTGGAGGGAAGCTTTGACTAAACCCTCAATCTTGGTGATGGCTGGTGGTACTGGTGGACATATCTTTCCAGGCCTCGCTGTCGCTGAATATTTGCGGGTATGCGGCTGGAAGGTCTCTTGGTTGGGTAATCAAGCGGGCATGGAGTATCGCCTCGTGAAGTCTTGTGATTTCCCATTTGAGGCGGTCGAGTTCGGTGGTCTACGTGGCAAGGGATTAAAGGCAAAGTTGATGCTACCTATTAATCTTATGCGCGCTTGCTATCAAAGTTGGAAGATTATGCGTCGCCTAAAACCGAATGTGGTTTTAGGTATGGGTGGTTATATTACTTTCCCTGGTGGTTTAATCACGAAAGTTCTGAAACGTCCATTGGTTTTGCATGAAGCGAATTCAGTAGCTGGTAGTGCTAATCGTGCGTTGAGTAAAATTGCAATGCGGACTCTCACTGGGTTCCCCAACACAATGGATCATGCAGAGTGGGTAGGCAACCCGATTCGGGAAGAGTTTGATCACATGCTGGCGCCTGCAGCACGTTATGACCAGCGCCAAGGGCCTTTATCTATCTTGGTAGTAGGTGGTAGCTTGGGTGCTGCTGCCCTTAATGAAAGTCTTCCGGCTGCGCTGGCATTAATTCCAGCGGAGTCACGTCCCAAAGTGATTCATCAGGCGGGCGATAAGCATTTAGTAGATCTACAGCAGCGATATGCTGGCTTAGGTGTAACGGCAGATATTCGCCCCTTTATTAATGACATGCCAACCGCGTATTCACAGGCCGATTTAGTGATTTGCCGTTCAGGGGCCATGACAGTTTCTGAAATAGCAGCTTGTGGTGTTGCATCTTGCCTTATTCCATTCCCATTTGCAATCGATGATCACCAAACTGCGAATGCGAAATTCTTATCAAATGCTAACGCAGCAGTTTTATTGCCGCAGACGTTACTGAATCCACAAGATTTAGCAATGATGATTCAGAACTTTAATCGCACAGAATTAAAAGAGATGGCATTACGTGCGCATGCTTTAGCAAAGCCACATGCTACCCAGCGTGTAGCTGAGGTATGCGCAGATTGTGCGGGAGTAGGAATATGAAGCATATCGTTCAGCAAATTCACTTCATCGGTATCGGTGGTGCTGGCATGAGCGGTATTGCTGAGGTGCTATTGAACCTGGGTTACCAAGTTTCAGGGTCAGACTTAGCGGATAGCGCAGTCACTAAGCGTCTGAGAGAATTAGGTGCAATTATTCATATTGGGCATGATCCTAAAAATATTGGTACGGCAGAGGCAGTAGTCATTTCCACCGCTGTTGCAGGCAATAATCCAGAAGTTTTGGCTGCACGCGCGGCGAAGGTACCAGTGATTCAGCGCGCAGTCATGTTAGGTGAGTTGATGCGCCTGAAACAGGGTATTGCAATTGCTGGCACACACGGCAAAACAACTACTACCAGCTTGGTTGCATCCGTTTTAGCTGAAGGTGGTCTAGATCCCACATTTGTGATCGGCGGCAAACTCAATTCTGCAGGTGCCAATGCGCGCTTGGGGCGTGGAGATTTTATTGTGGTTGAGGCGGACGAATCAGATGCCTCCTTCTTGCAATTATTTCCAGCTATGGAAGTGGTAACCAATATTGATGCTGATCATATGGATACTTATCAGCACGATATGGCTAGATTGAAACAGGCATTTGTTCAATTCATTCAGCGCATGCCTTTTTATGGTGTAGCAGTACTTTGTATTGATGATGCTAATGTGCGCGACATTATTCCGTTTGTATCTCAGCCAGTACTTCGCTATGGTTTATCAGGGGATGCAGATATTCGCGCAAGTAATGTTCGTGCGGATGGTACACAGATGCACTTCACGGTTGACCGTCGTACTGTGCGTAGGCATGGCAATAAACCAGGCCCACTAAATATCACCCTGAATTTACCAGGCTTGCATAACGTCTGCAATGCCTTGGCTGCTATTGGTATAGCAACAGAGTTGGGTGTGGGTGATGAAGCAATTATGAAAGCCCTGTCTGAGTTTGGTGGTGTTGGTCGTCGCTTCCAGCGCTATGGAGAGATTCCTTTGGCATCTGGCGGTAGCTTTACCTTGATCGATGATTACGGCCATCACCCAGTGGAAATGGCTGCAACCTTAGCTGCAGCGAGAGGTGCTTACCCAGATCGTCGCTTGGTCTTAGCATTCCAGCCGCACCGCTTTACTAGAACGCGTGATTGCTTCGGTGAGTTTGTTCAAGTCCTCAAAAATTTTGACGCTTTGGTGCTGACTGATGTGTATCCAGCGGGCGAAGCAAAAATTCTAGGGGCTGATAGTAAGAGTTTAATAAAGGCCGCAATTGCTGAAGACAAGAATTCTAAAGTTTTATTGGATTCAAGTGCAGTTGCTTATGCTGCAAACGTGGCAGAGATGTCAGAAAAATTAAGTCAGGTTTTAAAAGATGGGGATGTATTAATTACGATGGGTGCGGGATCAATTTCTGCTTTGCCACATACGCTGTCGGAGGCAAAGAATGTCTAAGGTAGGTGCTAATTTGATTTCTTGGGGTGATCGCGTTAAGTCCAGCTTGGCTGGCCTAGATCTTAAGTCGTTAGGACGTGTTGGTGTTTTGCTTGGCGGGAAATCAGGCGAACGAGAGATTTCTCTTATGTCAGGTAATGGCGTATTAGAGGCTTTGCGCGCAAAAGGGGTTGATGCCCATGCTTTTGATACGGGTTTGCGTTGCCCTACCGAAATAGTAAAAGAAAACTTCGATCGTGTATTCATTTCCTTGCATGGCCGCTTTGGTGAAGACGGAACCATCCAAGGATTGCTGGAGTTGTTAGGGTTACCTTATACGGGTAGTGGTGTTTTGGCCTCTGCTCTAGCAATCGACAAAATTGTCACTAAGCAAGTCTGGATTAGTAATGGACTTGCTACTCCTGAGTATGTAGAGTTAACTGCTGATAGCAATTGGAATGCAGTCGTGAAGCACCTGGGCTTGCCTTTGATTGTGAAGCCAGCAAATGAAGGATCTTCTTTGGGTTTAACGAAAGTAAAGTCCGCAGAAGAGTTGCCCGCTGCTTACAGGCTTGCAGCTGGATTAGACAAAAAAGTGATTGCAGAGACTTGCATCATTGGCGATGAATTAACTTGCCCAATAGTTGGTCAGGGTAATACGGCTGAAGCATTGCCGGTGATCAAAATTATTCCGCCTCAAGCAAATTACGATTTTCATAATAAGTATTTTTCTGATGAAACTCAGTACTTATGCCCTACCGGACTGGCACCTGAAGTCAATGCCGCCGTCCAGGAATTAGCTTTGGCCGCATATAAAGCTTTGGGTTGTCGTACATGGGGCCGTGCTGACGTAATGCTAGATCAAAAGACCGGTAAGCCTTACTTGTTGGAAATGAATACTTCTCCTGGTATGACTTCCCACTCTTTGGTGCCAATGGCTGCCAAAGCTGCTGGTATCGAGTATGCAGATTTAGTGCTTTGGTTACTCAGTCAAACGTTGCATCAAAAAGAGGATGCTGCTGCATGAGCAACTTCATGGATCGCTTCGGTGAAATTTTCTCTATGTTGATGTCTCCGCTTTGGAATCATGCGGAGCGCATGGAGAAGCTGAGTCGTTTCTTGCTGCGCTGCTTTGTGGTAATGCTCGTCATTGGTATTTTGGTTTGGCTAAGTCAGCGACCAGTTTTCGCTTTGAAGCAGATTCAGATTGAGCCAGTTACTGGCCAAATATTGAAACACATCAACAAGCCTATTGTTAAGCAACAAGTTTTAGCAACAGTGCAGGGTAATTTTTTCAGTGTTCGTTTAGAAGATGTGAAGCGAGGCTTTGAAAGTATGCCTTGGGTACGACACGCCAATGTCCGCCGTGTTTGGCCAAATGGTTTAGTGGTGAGTATTGAAGAGCAGAAGCCTTTTGGTACCTGGGGTGGCGCTGAGAGTCGTATCCTAATGAATACCCATGGCGAGCTCTTTACTGGACGCGTTACTGAGGTGAGTGAGGATGTGCGTTTAGTTGACTTTTCTGGCCCTGAAGATGCGAGCAAAGAAGTGATGAGTCTTTATGAAAAAGCCAACAACTGGTTTAAACCATGGGGTTCAGAAGTCACTAGCCTTGCTCTGACTGAGCGCTACGCATGGCACGTCAAGCTCTCAAACGGAATGAAAGTAGAGTTTGGCCGCGATGAGGAAAGCTCCGATAAAAATTTAACGGAAGAACGTGTGGCGCGTTTATTTAAATATTGGCCACAAGTACAAGAGAAGTGGGCGAATCGAGTAGATGCAGTCGATTTGCGATATGCAAATGGTTTTGCGGTTCATCTTGCTTCTGCAAGCTTGAAAAAGAATGAAGTAGATGGCAAAAAAAGTGAGCTGAAGCAATGAGGAATGGTAATGAGTAAAGACAATCGCGATATTTTGGTTGGTTTAGATATTGGAACTTCCAAGGTGGTTGCCCTGGTTGCTGAATTAGCTCCGGATGGTCAATTCAACGTAGTGGGTGTTGGTCAAACTGCATCGAAGGGACTAAAGAAGGGTGTTGTAGTCAATATTGAGGCAACCGTTCAGTCGATTCAGAAGGCGCTTGAAGAGGCTGAGGTAATGGCCGATCGCCAGATTGTCCAAGTATTTACAGGTATCGCGGGTAACCACATTGTGAGCTTTAACTCCAGCGGTATGGTTGCAATACGCGACAAAGAGGTTGGTTCTGGTGATGTTGAGCGCGTATTGGAGACGGCTAAAGCAATCAACATTCCAACAGATCAACAGATTTTGCACATCCTGGTTCAAGAATTCATTATTGATGGCCAAGAAGATGTACGCGAGCCAATTGGTATGAGCGGTCTTCGCTTAGAGGTGAAGGTACATATTGTTACTGGCGCCGTAAGCGCAGCACAAAATATTGTGAAGTGTGTGCGTCGTTGTGGCCTCGAAGTGAATGACCTCATCTTGCAGCCTTTGGCATCTAGCTTGGCGGTATTAACCGAAGATGAGAAAGAGCTTGGTGTGGTATTGGTTGATATTGGCGGTGGTACAACCGATATTGCAATTTATTGCCAGGGTTCGATTCGTCACACAGCAGTGATTCCTATTGCGGGCGATCAGATCACTAATGACATTGCGATGGCATTACGTACACCAACGATTGATGCGGAAGATTTGAAGATTGCACACGGCATTGCTCGTCAAGAGATGGCTGATCCAACCGCAATGATTGATGTTCCTGGTGTGGGTGATCGTGAGCCACGCCCGATGTCTAAGCAAGCATTAGCTGCAGTCATTGAGCCGCGTGTTGAAGAGTTATTTACGTTGGTAAGAGGGGTAGTGCGTGACTCCGGTTACGAAGATATGGTTTCTTCGGGAATTGTTTTAACAGGTGGCACCGCATTAATGCCGGGCATGGTGGAGTTGGCAGAACAAGTCTTCCTAAGGCCTGCCCGTATTGGTACCCCTGAATACCGTGGCCATCTCCATGAAGTCTTACGTAGTCCCAGATATGCCACCAGCATAGGTTTGCTGATGGAAGGCCAAGCGCAGTTATTGCGCGGTCGTCGTGTTTCTCAATCAGGCGCGTTGCAAGGTGTTATATCGCGCATGAAAGAATGGTTTGCAGGAAATTTTTAAGTTTTTTTCGTCGTCGTCAATGTAGTACGTATTTACCTAGGAGGGTATATGGAATTTGAAATGTTAGATCAAGAAACAGCTGGCAAGACCATTATTAAAGTGGTTGGAGTCGGTGGCGCTGGTGGCAATGCTGTCCAGCACATGATCCGTCGCGGTGTTAACGGCGTAGAGTTCATTTGCATGAACACCGATGCTGGCGCTTTACAGCGTTCTGAGGCATCTGTGAATTTGCAACTGGGTTCTAGCGGATTAGGCGCTGGTGCCAAACCAGAAATCGGCGCAGCTTCTGCTGAAGAAGCACGTGCTCGCATTGCCGATACATTACAAGGCGCCCACATGGTGTTCATCACTGCTGGTATGGGTGGCGGCACAGGAACTGGAGCGGCCCCAATCGTGGCTCAAGTAGCTAAAGAAATGGGCATTTTGACGGTTGGTGTCATTAGTAAGCCCTTTGACTTTGAGGGTGTAAAGCGCTTGAAGGTTGCTGAAAATGGTGCAGCAGAGCTTGAGTCATATGTAGATTCATTGATTGTTGTGCTTAATGAAAAACTCTTTGAAGTGATGGGTGAAGATGCTGAGTTCGATAAGGCATTTGCTTGTGCCGATGATGTGTTACATAACGCAGTATCTGGCATTGCAGAAATCATCAATGTTCAGGGCTTGATCAACGTTGACTTTGAAGACGTTAAAACAGTAATGGGTGAGCAAGGTAAAGCCATGATGGGAACGGCAACTGTTTCTGGCATGGACCGTGCACGCTTAGCTGCTGAAGCTGCGGTGGCATCACCATTGCTTGAAGGTGTTGATCTGTCAGGTGCACGTGGCGTATTGGTAAACATTACAGCTAGCCGTTCATTGAAGTTATCTGAGACTCGCGAAGTCATGGCAGCGATTCGTGGTTATGCCGCTGATGATGCAACCGTAATCTTTGGTACCGTTTATGATGAAAGCCTAGGCGATGCCTTACGTGTAACTGTGGTTGCTACTGGTTTGAATAATCCTCAAGCACGTAAAAACAACCAACCTGAAGTGGTTTGGAGACAAGCTACTGGTACTCATGATGCAATGCCAACGATGGCAGACCTCAATAGCTTTGCTCCTGCTAGCGCATCAGCAGCAATGAGCAAGATCAGTGTGGATTCTGCTTTAAGTACTAGCGCAGGTTTGGCTCTCACTGGAACAGGTAGTGCTCCAGCAATGGCAACTCAATCGGCAAGTACTGGTGTTGACTATAGCCAATATGACTTGCCACGGGTTTTTCGTAGCTCTCGTGAGGCGACTCCTGCGCCTACATTAGGTGCGGATAGCTCTCCTCAGGCTAAATCTATGTTGGACAAAGGGGCTGATTACTATGAAATCCCAGCCTTTTTACGTAAACAAGCAGATTAATTAACTGCTTAATACAATAGGTAATTGCGAAATGCCAGCGCGGCGCCCCTCCGGACGACGAATCCCGCGCTTGCGTTGGCATGCTTACTAACAATTATTTATTGGAGATGTCATGATTGCTGTTGGACAAAAATTACCGAACGCTACTCTTTATGAATTTATGAATGAAGAGACCGAAGGCTGCTCCTTAGGGCCAAATGCTTTTGAAGTTGAAAAGCTAGTAGCTGGCAAAAAGATTGTGTTGTTTGCATTGCCTGGTGCATTTACACCAACTTGCTCTGCTAAGCACGTGCCCGGTTACGTTGAGCACTACGATGCGATTAAAGCTAAAGGCGTTGACGAGATTTGGTGTGTTTCTGTAAATGACCCATTTGTGATGGGCGCATGGGGACGCGATCAAAAGGTTGGCAAAAAGATTCGCATGTTGGGTGATGGCAGTGCTGAGTTCACCAAAAAGCTTGGTTTAGAGTTAGATCTAACTGCTCGTGGTTTTGGTGTTCGCTCAGATCGTTATGCCATGATTATTGAAGATGGTGTTGTAAAGTCTCTTGACCGCGAAGCTCCAGGTAAGTTTGAAGTGAGTGATGCCGCTTCCATCTTGAAAAAGCTGTAATTCAAAGTCTTATATAACAAATACCCCCTGAATTTAAATACCTAAACATGATGAAGCAGCGCACCATTGCCACTCCGGTTAAGACCGTGGGGATTGGCTTGCACTCTGGTCGCAAGGTGACGATTTCTATCAAGCCTGCGCCAGTAAATTCAGGGGTTCAGTTTGTCAGAGTGGATACACCCGAACAGTCGGTTGTTCCTGCAACCGCTTTAGCTGTATGTGACACAAGATTGGCCTCTGTTATTCAGAAGGATGGTGTGCGTGTTTCCACAGTGGAACATCTGCTTTCAGCCTGTGCTGGTCTTGGTCTTGATAATTTATTGATAGAGCTTGATGGTGAAGAAGTGCCCATCATGGATGGTAGCGCCGCTTCATTCTTATTCTTAATTGAATCTGCTGGCATTGCAGAGCAAGAGGCGCCACGTCAATTTGTAGTGATTAAAAAACCAGTAGAGGTTCGTGAGGGCGATAAGCTTGCGCGCTTAGAGCCATTCTTTGGGTTCAAGTTAGATTTCACGATTGACTTTAAACATCCGGCGGTAGATAAAACAGGCCAACGCTTTGTGGTCGATTTTGCAGAACAAGCCTATCGCAGTGAAATTGGTCGTGCACGTACTTTCGGATTTGCGCATGAAGTTGAAGCATTGCGTGAAATGGGATTGGCGCGTGGCGGCAGCTTAGATAACGCGATTGTTTTAGATGAGCACCGCATTTTAAATAACGAGGAACTTCGTTATGAGGATGAATTTGTGCGGCACAAAATTTTAGATGCGATTGGCGACCTGTATCTCATCGGACACCCTATTGTGGGAGCTTATGTTGCAGAGAAATCTGGGCACGCTCTCAATAACGCACTTTTGCGGAAGCTTTTGGAAGACCCTAGCTCTTATGAAATCAGCTCCTTTGCTGAAAATAAGGCTCCAGGCGCTTATTCCCAGGAAAGCCAGCCCCTCTTTTTCTAAGGGGCCCGAAGTAGTTTTCGTCTACTTTGGTTTATTTTTCAACAGCTTCTCGATGGAGGAGCGTAAACCAGAGTCAGGCCCTAACTTCTCTAATAGGGACTCCCAGGATTTTTTGGCAACCTCATTTAGCCCTTTTGGCTTTTCACGCTGATCTTGGCGAGGTTTAACTTCCCAAGCGGGTGGAGCGGGTTTTACTCGCACCTTTATTGCCTTGCAGGATAAGCCAGATTTACCTAACTCATTGATTAGACTAGGTAATATTTGCTGTAAGCGACTGGCGATGCTCGCACTGCTGACCAGTAAAAATAGCTCATCCTGTGAGCCAGAGCGCCAACCAGCTTCAATTTTTGGGCTCAGATGGTTTAAATCAAGCTTCGTTAGGGCTGAGTTAATAATTGTCTTGAGTTTGGCTAGATCTTCGGTTTTAGCCAAAATTCCCCCAAGACCATCGGATTCACGTAGGTAATCCATCCAGTCGTGAGCTGAGGGCTTGCGGGATGATTTGGGGCTAAAGTTCATAAAAAATGGGCTTGCGGGTGATAAACTCAAGGACTTAATTTTCTTCAATATCCCATGGTAATCGGTCTTCTTAAAACCCTGGTCGGCAGTCGTAACGACCGCCTCTTAAAACAGTATCGCAAAGTCGTTGCTAAGGTCGCCACTTTTGAGGCGAGCCTGCAATCTTTGAATGACTCTGCACTTGCTGCAAAAACTGCAGAATTCAAGTCACGCCTTGCCGCTGGAGAGTCCTTAGATGATATTGCTGCAGAAGCATTTGCGGTAGTTCGTGAGGCTAGTACACGCGTCATGAAGATGCGCCACTTTGATGCGCAGATTCTGGGTGGTCTAGCCTTGCATCAAGGCAAGATTGCCGAGATGGGTACAGGCGAAGGAAAAACCTTAACAGCCACTCTTCCGGTCTATTTGAATGCTTTAACTGGTAAAGGTGTTCATGTTGTTACGGTGAATGATTATTTAGCGCAGCGTGATGCTGAATGGATGTCTAAGTTGTATAACTTCTTGGGTATGAAGGTAGGTGTGAATCTATCTCAAATGGATCACACCACTAAGCAAGAAGCTTATGCCGCTGATATTACTTACGGCACCAATAATGAATTTGGCTTCGATTACTTACGCGACAACATGGTTCAGGATTTGGATCAGCGCGTTCAACGCGGTTTGGCTTATGCGATCGTTGACGAAGTCGACTCCATTCTGATTGATGAAGCTCGTACCCCATTAATCATTTCTGGTCAGGCTGAAGATCACACCGATCTTTATGTCAAGATTAATGCTCTGCCATCTCATTTAGAACGTCAAATTGGCGAAGAGAAGGCTGATGGCACAGGTGTCGAGAAACCAGGCGACTACTGGGTAGACGAGAAGTCTCAGCAGGTTTATTTGACCGAACAAGGTCATGACAAGGCTGAGTCTATATTGGTTCAATTGGGTGCGCTCAATGATGGTGACTCTCTCTATGCGCCACAAAATATTACTTTGATGCATCACGTGTACGCCGCTCTGCGCGCACACACCCTATATCACCGCGATCAACAATACGTTGTTCAGAATGGTGAAGTGATCATCGTGGATGAATTTACTGGCCGCTTAATGCAAGGTCGTCGTTGGTCTGATGGATTGCATCAAGCTGTAGAAGCTAAAGAAGGTGTACAGATTCAGAATGAGAATCAAACTTTAGCGACGATTACTTTCCAAAATTATTTCCGCATGTATGGCAAGTTAGCCGGTATGACTGGTACTGCCGATACTGAGGCGTATGAATTTAAAGAAATCTACAACTTGGAAACAGTTGTGATTCCGCCAAATCGTATTAGCCAAAGAAAAGATAAGCAAGATCAGATTTATAAGTCATCTCGCGAACGCTATGACGCGGTGATTAAAGATATCGAAGATTGTTATGAACGTGGCCAGCCAGTATTAGTGGGTACTACTTCGATTGAAAACTCTGAGTTGATTGCGAATCTATTAGATCAGCGCAAATTACCGCACCAAGTTTTAAATGCAAAACAGCATGCTCGCGAAGCAGAAATTATTGCTCAAGCTGGTCGCCCAAAAATGATCACGATTGCTACTAATATGGCAGGCCGTGGTACTGATATCGTGCTTGGCGGCAACGTCGGCAAGCAGTCCTCTTTGATTGAGGCTGACGGCGCACTAGCCGATCCTGATAAAGCAGCCAAAATTAAGCAGTTGCAGGACGAGTGGCAAAGCATTCATGACCAAGTACTCACTGCGGGTGGTTTACATATCATTGGCACCGAGCGACACGAGAGTCGTCGTATCGATAACCAGTTAAGAGGTCGTTCAGGCCGCCAGGGTGATCCTGGCTCTTCCCGCTTCTACCTTTCATTGGATGATCCGCTGCTACGTATCTTTGCAGGCGATCGTTTACGTTCAGTGATGGAGCGTCTCAAGATGCCTGATGGCGAGCCGATTGAAGCGGGTATGGTGACGCGCTCTATTGAGTCTGCTCAACGCAAGGTTGAGGGTCGCAACTTTGATATTCGTAAGCAATTGCTGGAATATGACAACGTTGCTAATGATCAGCGTAAAGAAACTTACCGCCTCAGAAATGAAGTGCTTGAGAGTGCTGATATTGGCGAGTTAATTGCTAATTTGCGCGAAGATGTTTTACGTTCCGTTTGCTCGGTTTATGTTCCTCTGGAGTCTATGGAAGAGCAGTGGGACCTAGTTGGGCTGGAAAACGTTTTAGCCAGTGAGTGGGGCCTCACAATTGACCTCAGAAATTGGGTTGAAGGTGCCGAGACTGTAGATGATGCAGAAATCGTTGACCGTGTATTGCAGTCCGCTAAAGAAGCTTACGATGTAAAGGTCGAACTCTCTGGGCGTGAATCTTTTGCAGGCTTTGAGCGCTCCGTTCTCTTGTATAGCTTGGATAGCCACTGGCGTGAGCACTTGGCTGCTTTGGATCATTTGCGGCAGGGCATTCATTTGCGCGGTTACGCGCAGAAAGATCCTAAGCAAGAGTACCGCCGTGAAGCATTTGAGCTGTATGGTGAATTGCTCAATGTCATCAAAAATGACGTTGTGAAAAACATCATGACGGTTCAGATTCGTAGTGCCAATGAATTAGATCAGGCATCCGAGTCGATGAATGACGATTTGGCTAAGCTTTCTGATGTCCAGTATCAGCATGCCGATCCCGAGAAAGAGGTTGCTGGATCAACGGGTGATCGTGGTGCCGCTATTGATATTCAGCCTGCACCTCTGCGCACAGGTCCAAAGGTGGGTCGCAATGATCCTTGTACGTGCGGTAGCGGTAAGAAGTACAAGAACTGCCACGGCGCCTTAGCTTAGATTTTTAATCTTCACACGACAGTGCTTCAATGGCTCAGATTTATCTGGGCCATTTTTCTTGGTGGAATCCCTAATAATTTAATACCCCTAGAGACCCTGAGATCTGTCATGATTTGTAAGTGCAAAAATGTTTGCTTCGTCTACAAAATCTCAAATTTAACTTAGGGGGCGTTATGGCCGTGTCTTTTACTCTCAATGGTAAAGCCGTTAATTTCGATGGGGATCCTGAAACACCGATTCTCTGGGTCTTACGAGACCATTTAGATGTCACGAGTCCAAAGTATGGCTGTGGCGCAGGACTTTGTGGTGCATGCACCGTGCATTTAGAGGGTGCTGCCATCCGTTCTTGCTCTACCCCTGTATCCGTTGCCGGTGGTAAGTCAGTTACCACTCTCGAGGGTTTAACGGCAAAAGTTGGGAAAGCACTTCAAGACGCTTGGATCGAGTTCGATGTGCCTCAGTGTGGATATTGTCAGACTGGGCAAATGATGTCTGCAGCCGATTTATTGGCAAAGAAAAAACAGCCTAGTAGTGATGATATTAAAAATGCCATGAGCGGAAATATTTGTCGCTGCGGTACCTATTCCCGTATCGAAAAAGCAGTCAAACGCGCTGCAGATAAATTGGCATAAAGGGCAATGATCACATGAAAAATCAATCTTTAAAAAGTAACAGCCGTCGGCAATTTATTCAGCAAAGCGCCGCTCTTGGCGGTGTCTTTGTTATCGGGATGCATCTGCCGCTGGCAAGTGAAGCTGCAGTAGGGGATACTGCAAAGCCTGCCTTAGCAAACGCTTGGGTACAAATTACTCCCAATAATCAAATTACCCTCATTTGTGCTCGCTCAGAGATGGGCCAAGACGTATACACCTCTTTGCCAGCTTTGCTAGCTGAGGAATTAAACTTACCTCTCTCAATGATTCAGGTGCAGATTGCCGGAGTTGCTCCTGTTTATATTAATGCGATGTTGGGTGGCCAAATTACTGGAGGCTCAACTTCAGTTCGTGAGGCCTTCGATAAATTAAGAACTGCTGGAGCTGCAACTCGTACAGTCTTAATTCAGGCCGCAGCCCAACGTTGGAACGTTTCTGCTGCCGACTGTAAAGCTATGAATGGCAAGGTAACCCATTCAGGTGGCAAGTCAGCTACCTATGGTGAATTGGCTGCAGATGCAGCTAAGCTACCCCTTCCAGAAAAACCAGCCCTAAAGTCGCCTGCGAATTTTATGGTGATTGGCAAAGAAACAATGCGTCGCTTGGATACGCCAAGTAAAGTTGCTGGTAAAGCAGTTTATGGAATTGACGTCAAGATTCCAGGTATGGCAATTGCATCCTTAGCGCAATGCCCTGTTATTGGAGGTACGCCTACATCCTTTGATGCTTCCGCTGCAATGAAGGTAACTGGAGTGATTAAAGTTGTCCAGATTTCGGATGGCGTTGCAGTATTGGCTAAAGATTTTTATACAGCGCGTAAGGGTAGGGATGCCCTGAAAATTACCTGGAATGAAGGCTCTAATGCGAACCTGAGCAATGCTGTTGTTCGTAAATCCTTAGAAGAAGGTTTATCTAAAAAAGGTGCTGTGATTAAAACAGTGGGTGATGCTAACGCTACCGTTGTAAATGGCAAGCCGTTGAGTGCCCAATACTTTTTGCCATACTTAGCCCACTCCACTATGGAGCCTGTGAACTGCTCTGCTGATGTATCTAATGGCAAGTGCAGAATTATTGGCCCAATTCAGTTTCAGCAAGGTGGGCAGGCGGTAGCTGCAGCTGCTGCTGGGGTTAAGCCAGAAGATGTCACGATTGAAACCACCTTCCTGGGTGGTGGGTTTGGCCGCAAGTTAGAGCTGGACTTTATTCGTCAAGCCGCTGAAATTTCTAAGGCGGCTGGCATGCCAGTCAAGATGCTCTGGACTAAGGAAGATGACATTACTCATGACTTCTATCGTCCTATGAGTGTTCATAAGGTGGATGGAATCTTGGGCGCCAATGGTCAGTTGGCTTCCTTGAAAGCCAAAATGGTTTCTCAGTCAGTGACAGCACGAGCCTTTCCTGGTTTTGTGAAAGATGGTTTTGATCCATTCATGGTGGAAGGCTCGAACAATATTACCTATGAGATTCCCAATCTAGAAATTACTAACGTGATTACGGATACCGGACTTCGAGTAGGTTATTGGCGCTCAGTCAGTAATGCTCTCAATGCATTTGCAATTGAGAGTTTTGTGGATGAAGCTGCTAAAGCTGCTGGTAAAGACCCTGTTG
Source organism: Polynucleobacter sp. MG-28-Ekke-A2 (assembly GCF_035012985.1). Classification (NCBI taxonomy): domain Bacteria; kingdom Pseudomonadati; phylum Pseudomonadota; class Betaproteobacteria; order Burkholderiales; family Burkholderiaceae; genus Polynucleobacter; species Polynucleobacter sp. MG-28-Ekke-A2. Next base: position 120,841 of record NZ_JAYGQU010000002.1, read on the forward strand.
CATATCGCATGGCATCTTTAAGCAAACACCCACGAGCAAAAGCTGTTCTTGAATTGGCGGTGAAAAAGTCTGGATACGTTCCTGGCAGTAAGCGTTTTGGTGTTGCACAGATGGAGTGTTATGACACTTATTCTGCTTGCATACTTGAATTGGATCCTGCGGCTAAAGAGACCAAGGTTAAGAAAATTACGTTCGTTTCTGATTGCGGAATTACGGTACATCCTGATCAAGCAAGGGCGCAGCTCACTGGTGGCGTGATTTACGGCTTGAGTGCAGCCTTGAGCAATGAAATCACAATCGAGAATGGCAGGGTTCAGCAGAACAACTTCAATAATTACCCTAGCTTGCGACAAAATCAAGTGCCAGTAGTTGAGGTGCATTTGGTGCCAAGTCAGGAAAAGCCGGGTGGTTTGGGTGAGGTTGGAGTGCCTTTAGTGGCCCCAGCTCTAGTAAATGCAATCGCCGCAGCAACTGGCAAGCGGATTCGGGAGTTGCCAATCAAGGCGTAGTATCTGTAATGGGGTTTTAACCAAAATAAAGCGCGCCCAGAAGGTGCGCTTTATTTTTGAGCCTCATCTACAATTATCAGACTATGACTGTTAACTTACCCCTCCCCCAAAAAGCCGAATTAAAGCCTATTAAAGGTTTTGAGATGGGCATCGCCGAAGCTGGTATTAAGAAGGCAAATCGTAAAGATTTATTGGTGATGACTTTAGCTCCTGGTTCCCAGGTCGCTGGCGTTTTTACTCTAAATCGCTTTTGCGCTGCTCCAGTGCAAGTTTGTCGCGAGCATTTGGCGCAAGAGGGTCGTAATGGTGAAATCCGAGCCCTCGTGGTGAATACCGGCAATGCTAATGCTGGGACTGGTGAATCTGGTATGAAGCACGCCTTAGAAACCTGCGCAGCTTTGGCTAAGGATCTGAAGATTCATCCAGGGCAGATTCTGCCATTCTCAACTGGGGTCATTCTTGAGCCGCTCCCGATTGAGAAAATTATTAGCGCTTTGCCAAAGGCAGTGGCAAACCTTAGCGAGGACAATTGGTTTGATGCGGCTGAAGCCATCATGACTACGGATACTCAGCCTAAAGCTACTTCAGCAACTGTGCAAACACCTGCAGGATTGGTGACCATTACCGGTATCTGTAAGGGCGCTGGCATGATTCATCCCAATATGGCAACCATGTTGGGATTTATTGCTACTGATGCTGGATTTGCGTCTGGCCTCTTGAGTGGTCTTACTCGTGAGATAGCGGACCTTTCATTTAATGCGATCACCATTGATGGTGATACATCCACTAATGATTCTTTCATCATTATGGCGACGGGTCAGTCGTCAGTGCAAATTCAATCAGCGAACGAACCTAGTTATGCGATCTTGCGAGATGCATTAATTGCATTAGCTAGAAAGCTAGCGCAAATGATTGTGCGCGATGGCGAAGGGGCAACTAAATTTATGACGATCGAAGTGCTTGGTGGCAAGACTTCTGAGGAGTGCCGCTTGGTTGCTAAGGCAGTTGCCCATTCCCCATTAGTAAAAACCGCTTTCTTCGCAAGCGACCCTAATTTAGGTCGCATCCTGGCAGCGATTGGCTACGCAGGCGTCACCGATTTAGATGTGGGTCGCGTACAAATGTGGCTGGGCGATGTTTGGGTTGCTAAAAATGGTGGGCGCAATCCTGATTATCTGGAAGCTGATGGTCAGAGGGTCATGCAGGCCCCAGAGATCACCGTCAAGATTGACTTGGGTCGCGGCAGCGCTACACAAACCATATGGACTTGTGACTTATCGCATGACTATGTATCCATTAATGCAGATTACCGCTCATAAAAGACCATCCGCAATATGAATGAAAAATTAGACCGTCTTTTAGACCATCTTGATACTTTTTTACCGAAGCCCCTGACTGAGGAACAGTGGAAATCTTCTACTGCATATAGATGGCGTCGACGTGATAGTATTTTTGGCAGCATTGGGTTTTTGCAGCCCGTCAAGTACGTTGCAGATATTACTTTTGAGGATTTACAAAATATCGATCGTCAGCGTGATGCCATCCGCGATAACACCAAAAACTTTATTCAGAAAAAGCCAGCTAATAATATTTTGTTGACTGGTGCCAGGGGAACAGGAAAGTCCTCGCTGATCAAAGCGAGCTTGCATGAGTTTGCGAGCCAAGGCTTGCGCCTGGTTGAGGTTGAGAAGGAGCATTTGGCCGATTTAGCTGACATTACTGAGCTTTTGGCTGAGCGTCCAGAGCGCTTTATTATTTTTTGCGATGACCTCTCGTTTGAGGATGGTGAATCTGGCTATAAGGCTATGAAATCAGCTTTAGACGGCTCTGTCTCCGCGCAAGTCGACAATATTTTGATTTATGCCACCTCTAATCGTCGCCATTTATTACCTGAGTATATGAAGGATAACGAGACCTACGTTCATAACGATGATGGTGAAATTCATCCTGGTGAAGTGGTTGAAGAAAAGATTTCTTTATCAGAGCGCTTTGGTCTTTGGTTGTCTTTTTACCCGCCAAAACAAGATGAGTATTTGGCGATCGTGGCGCATTGGTTGCAGCATTTTGGTTTAAGTGCTGCGCAAATTGAAGCGGCGCGTTCAGAAGCTTTGGTCTGGGCATTGGAGCGTGGCTCACGCTCTGGTCGTGTTGCTTGGCAATTTGCTAAGCATTGGGCAGGTTCAAAATCTTAAGATTTTTTGATGAGTGAAATCAATCGCCCAGTTACTGAAGTGGCAGCTGGAATCTTGCTGGATTCTGAAGGACGCTATCTTTTAGGGCAGAGACCTGAAGGCAAACCCTACGCTGGTTACTGGGAAGTTCCAGGTGGAAAAATCGAAAAAGGGGAAACTGTTTTCGAGGCGCTGAAGCGTGAACTTCAAGAAGAGCTCGGCATTGATATTCAATCTAGTGAAGAGCTTACCGTTCTAGAGCATGATTACCCCCATGCCTATGTTCGCCTGCATGTGAGCATTATTCGCGATTGGAGAGGAGTTCCCAAAGGTTGTGAGAATCAAGCCTTATCGTGGGAGTTACTTGCTGCCGAAAAGCCTAGCGTTGAACCTTTATTGCCGGCCGCCTGGCCCATGCTGGAAAGGCTAAGAGCTCTTTTGACTTAAAACTGGCAGAGGGTGAGTTTGAATGGCACGTCAGCATTTACCAGCTGTGCTTTTTTATCGCGTTCGGACTTTAAGAAGCGAACTGAGAGTAAATATTTATTTGCGCTAATTTCAGAAAACAAAGCATCGTCTTCTACGGCAATGCGCATTAACTGATACACCTTGCCCGATGGAGCTTGCTGAAAAGATCCATTGTGTGCGACCACATCTTTAGCCTCACCTGATTGACGTAACAGTCGTAAAAATAATTGGCATGCCTCATGCCATGGCAAGAGTGGTCCAACATATTTTTCAAGCAATTCACGCCGCTCAGATGATGGACTATTTTTCCAGGCATGATAACTAGGCAAATCAATTGGACTGGTGCCACCTGGAATATTTAATCTGGTGCGAATCGCATTTAACCATTCACTTTCTGTAATCACAGAGTTGGGTCTGCCTGTTGATTGATTAATACTGCTAGCAACGGAATCAATTTCTGAGAGAGTTTGTGTCAGCGCCTCTTGATCAACCTTTTGTGACGACTTCAATCCATTAAGTGCATATTTTTGACGCTCAAATTCTTTGAGTAGTAAAGACTTGATGTCACCGCGTGCACCGATGTCACCAAGATCAAACAAAACAGAGATGGCATTGTGGTGCAACTCTGGGTCATCAGAGCGGACAAAGTGGTTAAAGCGGGCGAACAAATACTCCAGTCGAAGCATGCTTCGAACTAATTCGTTAAAGGGGTATTCGTAAACAATCACAAGCCCATATTCTATGACGAACTGGTGCGATCTTTCTGAATCTGTAAGATTTTTTCGTTCAACTTTAAAACTTCAGTTTTTAAGTTCTCAAGAGAGCCCTGATTCTCAATGACCATATCCGCCCTGGCAATACGCTCTTCTCTGCTGGCTTGAGCCTTCAGAATTCTCTCTACCTCGTTTTTGGGTAATTTGCTGCGCTGCATCACTCGTTCAATTTGAGTTTCCTCTGGGCAGTCCACGACTACGAGGTAATCCAGAAGGGGTGCCCAATTACCTGATTCAATCAACAGGGGCACTACAAAAACAAGGTAAGGAACCTTTTTTTCTATCAGCCGTTTGGTTTGCCGAATGGATTCTTCCCTTATGAGGGGGTGGGTGATTGCTTCTAAAGATTGCCTAGCTACCGGCTCGGAAAATACTAGACTACGCATCTTGACTCTATCTAAAGCCCCGCTTGAGTCAATAAACTCAGAGCCAAACTGCTTTTGAATGAAGGGGATAGCCACTCCATTTGGGGCGGTGATCTGATGGGCGATGAGATCAGTGTCGACAATGCCCGCACCCAGTTGAGCGAGCTGATCGCTCACGGCAGTTTTTCCTGAGCCAATACCTCCAGTAAGACCTACAAAGGGTACATGCCCTTTTAGGATGTCTAGACCGGCTTGCTCAGAAGAAGGGTTTGTAGGGTTTGTGGCCATAACAACTCAATGATGCCAGCAATAGCCAGGAAAGGGCCAAACGGAAAAGCTGAGCGATGATTTTGTTTATTCCATTGCAGCCAAATAATGCCGCCAATCAGTCCGGTCAGGGATGCCATTAGCAAAATACTGGGTAATGCAAACCAGCCAAGCCAAGCGCCCAAGGCTGCCAATAGTTTGGCATCTCCCATTCCAATCCCATCTTGCTTTTTGACTATCCGATAAAGAAGATTGAGGAGCCAAAGACTGGTGTAGCCTAGGACCGCTCCAATGATTGCGTTTTGAAAAGAAATGAAGCTTTGATTTGAAAGGCCATTAAACAAGAGACCCAGCAAGATGAGTGGTAAGGTGATGACATCAGGCAAGCGAAAGGTGCGCAAATCGAAATAAGCTAAGTACACCAAGATCGCTATCAGGCATATTCGGATCCAGTCGAGCAAGACAAAATTACCCATTAAACAATCTGTCCTAGGTTAAAGATGGGGAGATATAAGATTATGACCAGACTTCCAATAATGAGTCCAACGATAATGATTAACAAGGGCTCCAAGCTTTGGCTTAGGGTATTTAAGCGATTGCTTAATTGAGAGCCCAATATCGATGCGCGCTTTTGTAGCATTTCAGCGAGCGCACCACTTTCAGATCCTATTCGTAAGAGCTGCAATGTTTCCTGATCAAATAGCAGGCGTTTGGGATCTGCTTTTGATATGGCATCTCCGAGTGACCAGCCACGGGTAAGGTGTTTGAATATATCTGCGCTGAAATCATGGCTAAGCCAGTGGTTAGATGATTGTGCGGTAACCCTCAATGCATCTGGAAGGGGTAATCCAGACTTCAGGAGGTGACCTAATGTCCGGCACCAGTAGGTCAGAGTGGCCAATCTTAGGAGCTGGCCAATGATGGGTATAGAGAAGCTCAGTCTATCGCAGTGCTTTTGTATTTTGGGGATCCTAGACCATGCAAGACTAAAAAGCATGGCAAAGCCAATGAAGGCTATCGCGATTTCGAGGTAAAACGCTTCAAACCATGACGATGCCTGAATTAACACTTTAGTCGGAGCTGGCAACTCCGCTTGAAAATGAGCAAAAACATCCTTAAAGACGGGCACAACCCAAATCATCATCACTATCACTAGAAGGCAAGAGCTAGTAAGGGTGATGGCGGGATAACTCATTGCCTGTTGAATTTTTCGACGTAATTCAATTTGGGCCTCAAGTTGCTGGCAGATGGTTTTTAGCGCCAGATGAAAGTCACCAGTACGCTCACTAACCCGAATGAGATTAATAAATTCCATAGAGAATAGATTTTCTTGGGCGCGCAAGCATTGAGAAAAACTTTCACCCTTTTTGAGCTGGGTGTGAATGCTAGTCACCCAAGGAATCCAGGTCTTTGGGGCGGTTGAATAAACAAGTTCAATCGCATTGAGGATTGGTAGGCCTGCCTCTAGCAATGTTACAAGCTGCTCAGCAAAATGAAGTTGATTCTGCTTGCTTAGTGCCATGTGCCCACTTCTGCATTTAGGGCTGCTTGATTAATAAGGCCCGCTTGCATATGCATTAATCCGGCATCTCGCATGTTGAGGTATGAAGTAGACGAGTTAAACAAATGGGTTTTGCTTAGTACTTCATGAACCCCAATGCGCCCAAGGTAGCCATTGCCTTTGCAGAATGAACATGGCACGTTATTTTTGATCTTAAATCCAAGACATTGAGCGCAAGTTTTTCGCACGAGGCGCTGTGAGCTGACGCTTAAGAGACAGGACTCTAAAGATTGTTGATCTACTCCTAGATGGCCAAGTCTAGGAACTACCCCACAAGCATTTCGGGTATGTAAGGTGCTGAGAACGAGATGCCCAGTTTGTGCCGCCTGAATAGCAAGTTGGGCTGTAGCGGTATCTCGAATCTCCCCGATCATGATGACATCCGGGTCTTGCCGAAGAAGGGCGCGAATGATTGTTGGAAAATCCAAGCCTGCCCGGGGGTGATAGGCTACTTGGTTGACTCCAGCAAGACGAATTTCAATGGGGTCTTCTATCGAGCAAAGATTGCGATGATTTTGATTGAGCTGACGCAGGCAGCTATAGAGCGTTCGAGTCTTGCCGCTCCCAGTTGGCCCGGTCACTAGGATCAGCCCGCTGGATTGAGCAAGGGCTTGCTGAAATATCTCGAGTTGTTCCGAGAGGAGGCCAATGTCTTGAAGATCAAGCTCCTCTACGCAGCTGGGTAGTATGCGAACAACCGCCTTTTCTCCATGAAGGGTTGGCAAGATTGAGACCCGGCAATCAATATTGGGTTTGGAAAAGTTATGGCCAATGCAAAGGCGTCCATCTTGCGGCAGGCGTTTTTCTGCAATATCTAAGCGCGCCAGCACTTTGATACGTGTGATGAGGCGGTCATGAAATTCAATCGGGTAATGCGACTGTACTTGTAGCAGGCCATCGACCCGAATACGAATGAGTGTGGCTTGGACTCCAGCCTCTATATGAATATCACTCGCTCGAGCATCTAGGGCATATGTAGCGATTTCATACCAAGTGCGAATGATCAGTGAGTCATCAGCGGTAACGCTCAATCTTGTTCTGGAGTCCGAATGGCGGGACGATAAAGCTTCACTGTTTTAACACTATGCTCGTCAAATTGAACAATTTCCATGACGATGCCAGCAATGCGAATGCTGACATCATGATCGGGGATGGCCTCGAGTTTTTCGAGAATGAGTCCATTTAAGGTGCGCGGACCATTTAAAGGGAGGCTAAGGTTGAGTAAGCGATTCAGATCTCGTAGTGAGGCACCACCTGTTGCTAGATAGGTTCCATTGGGGAGCCAATGAGGATCAGTTGAGAGGTTGGAGAAAGAGGTCGTGAATTCCCCAATAAGTTCTTCGACGATATCTTCAAAAGTGACTAGTCCCAGAACTTCGCCATATTCATTTACAACCAAACTTAAGCGTTGTTGGTTATCTTGGAAAAATTGCATTTGCTGCAATACGGGGGTGCTACTCGGGATGAAGTAAGGCTCATTTAATAACACCTTAAAGTCTTCATGCTCAAGGTCGGTGTCACCTAGCAGAGTCAAAGCCTTTTTGACAGAAAGGATTCCGACAATACGTTCAGAGTCACCATCACAAACGGGTAATTTATTGTGATAGCAAGTCTCCAATTGTTGGACTACTTCATTAATAGGTCTTGAGAGATCCAAAACTTCAATCTTGGACCTGGGTGTCATCACATCATCAACAGTAATGTTTTCTAAATTGAATAAGTTGAGCAGGATGTTGCGATGATGATTGGAGACAAAACGATTTGACTCCAAAACGAGGCTGCGTAACTCTTCTTTACTCATAGCCCTGCTATCAGAAGAGGATTGCAGGCCAGATACTTTCATAAGACCAGAAACAAAGTTATTGATAAACCAAAGCAGCGGTTTCAATACAAAAGTCAGGGGCAAAATAAACCAGCCAACATTGGAGGCAATCTTTTCTGGAAAAGCGGCACCAATGACCTTCGGGGTAATCTCGCTAAAAATAATGATGAGTAGGGCAACAACTAAAGTAGCAATTGAGAGTACGAGACCACTATCACCAAAAATATGCAGAGCAATCCCCGTAACCAGAATAGGAAGAACGGTATTGATCAGGTTGTTCGAAATCAGCAGCACCGACAACAAGGAGTCAATACGCTTTAGGAGTCTGTCAGCTAGCGCTGCACCTGCATTGCCACCATTGGCCATTGCACGTAGACGGTGACGATTGGAGGACAGCATGCTGGTTTCTGCCATCGAGAAAAAGCCAGAGAGTGCAAGTAAAAATAGGACTAGAGCAACTTGGACATAAAGCGGCCAATCGTCAAAAAAGGTGTCCATGAGGTCTGCCTGAAAAAAGTAAGGATGAGTCAATATAGCAAAGTGGCATTTCTCAAGCTATAGCCATGGAATAAATATCTGTCATCCCTCTTGTTTATTTATGTGAGAATCACTTGATATGGCCTCCATACCAACCCCTTTGAGCTCAAATGGCGCTAACTACTGTGTTATTGCGGCGCCTTTTGGGTGTCTGGGCATTTCGACGGAAATGGTGGAGGGTAGCCTAATGCTTTCTAGAATGGATTATTTGCCAGCCAACACGGTTTTAATCGCTCCACAGAATCAGCTGGCTAAAGAGGTTGCGCGGCAGTGCATGGCTTACTTTCAGGATCCTCATTGGCAATTTGACTTACCCACAAAACCCGCGGGTACTGAGCACCAAAGAAAAGTGTGGACTAGTATCCAAGACATACCTGCTGGAAAAACAAGAACCTATGGTGATGTAGCTAAAAAGATCAAGAGTGGGGCGCGTGCATTAGGCACAGCGTGCGGTGCCAATCCCTACCCCTTAATTGCACCATGCCATCGAGTCGTGTCAGCCCAAGGTATTGGTGGCTTTATGAAAGAAAACTCCCCAGGTCTGTATCGCCAAATTAAGCTCTGGCTTTTAAGGCATGAAGGCGCTTTGTAGGTTTGCTTATTTAGCGAGTGATCTGCTACTAAGGTTGAAAAAAATCTTCATCACCATATCGCTTTTAACGGCCCACTTTGTAAAGCCGTAGAAACTCATGACAGTGTTTCTAGAAAGTTTTACTTCATCTTTACTGTCGAATTCTTTACGATCTGCAACCTTTGACAGAGTCATTACCGCCAAACCAAAAGCCAAAAAGCAGAAACGTCTCATACCCTGTTCCTGTTTAGGAATCAACAGAATGTAATGCAGAGATTCCCGGAGCTTTTCATAGGCAAGCCTGAGAAGTGCTTCATGACTAACATTGATTGGCTTCCAGGAGACCCCGCGGGCCTTATCCTCTGGTGAGTCTTTAAGAATATTGGTCATTTGTAGTGCTTGACCAAATGCAATTGCCAAATTTTCATGCCCCGCCATTTTTTCTTTGAAGGCCTGGGAATGGTTGCTAAAGATGGTTGTTAGCAGTTCGCCAACTACCCCTGCCACGACATAGCAATATTGTTCAAACTCAGCAAGATCTTGAAGGCCGGCTTGGTTTTGTCTTCCATGGAAGCACGACATTCCTTCAGACATGATGGAAACGCAACGACTGACTGCTGCTTGATCCTGGGTAGAGCAGGTATGCAAAATTCGCAGAACAGTGGGTGTATGAGAAATTAAATCCAACTCATCTTGATTGGTGTAATTTTTTAATGCGTTGAGGCAGGGTGCAACAAATGCCTCAACTGGAGCCCTCTCAAGCACTGCATCCAAAAACAGCGCCGAAAGAGCTTGCTTGCTCTGTGGGCTTAAATCTGCGGCATCCTCAATAGTGTCAACAATGCGGCATAGCAAATAGGTGTTGCCGACTACCTTTTCGATGCTTGGTGGTAGAAGTGGGATGGTAAGGGCAAAAGTACGCGAGACAGATCCCAAAATAGCCTTTTGGTAGGCCAGATCGGCTGATGGACTCAATGTCGGGGATTGTTCGGGTGTTCTCACTCTTGAATTATGTCAGACCAATGCTCAACGTGGAGTGATCCAAATGGGTACTTTTTGCTAACTACCAAAAGTGACATAGCCATATAATTTCATCAAATTTCACAAGGAGTATTTGGGCGTGCTAATTTGGTTTGTCATTATTTACTGGGTTATCTCGGTCGGCATTGGCTTATGGGCAGCCCTAAGAGTCAAAAATACTGCTGACTTTGCTGCGGCTGGCCATAGCCTACCTTTGCCCATTGTTACCGCCACTGTATTTGCAACCTGGTTTGGCTCTGAAACCGTTTTAGGAATTCCGGCCACTTTTTTAAAAGAAGGATTGGGGGGAGTGGTTGCAGATCCCTTTGGTTCCTCTCTTTGTTTAATTTTGGTGGGACTGTTTTTTGCTCGCCATCTTTATAACCGTCGCATGCTCACTATCGGTGATTTTTTTCGCGAGAAGTATGGCCGCACAGTTGAGGTTTTAGTCACTCTTTGTATTGTTGTTTCTTACTTGGGTTGGGTTGCTGCACAAATTAAAGCTCTAGGATTGGTATTTAATGTTGTCTCTGAAGGAAGCATTTCTCAGACGGGCGGCATGATGATTGGTGCTGCTAGTGTATTGATGTACACCTTATTTGGCGGGATGTGGTCGGTTGCTATTACGGACTTCATTCAGATGATCATTATTGTGGTCGGCATGCTCTATATCGGTGGTGAGATGACCTCGCAGACTGGCGGTATTGGTGTGGTGATTGAGCATGCAGCCGCCGGTGGCCAATTTAGTAACTTCTGGCCAGATATGAATTTAGCTTCGATCTTGGGCTTCGTTGCTGCCTTATGCACCATGATGTTGGGATCTATTCCGCAGCAAGATGTCTTTCAGCGAATTACCTCATCTAAGAATGTGAACATTGCTGTCCAAGCAGCTTTGCTAGGCGGAGTGCTCTATTTTATTTTTGCATTTGTACCCATGTATTTGGCTTACTCGGCAACCTTGATTAGTCCGGATTTGGTCAAGGAATACCTCACCACTGATCCACAGATGATCTTGCCTAAGTTGATTCTGAACCACGCACCTCTTATTGCCCAGGTGATGTTCTTTGGTGCACTCCTCTCAGCCATTAAGAGTTGTGCCAGCGCTACCTTATTAGCGCCATCGGTAACGTTTGCTGAAAATATTGTGCGAGGTTTTTTCAAACATTTATCTGATCATGATTTGTTAAAGGTCATGCGGATTACGGTTTTATGTTTTGCTGTAGTGGTCACTTTCTTTGCGGTGAACTCGGAGCTGTCTATTTTTAAGATGGTGGAGAGTGCCTATAAAGTGACTCTAGTTGCCGCATTTGTGCCATTAGCGTTTGGGGTTTATTGGCCTAGAGCGAACTCCTTGGGCGGATTATTGGCCGTCGTTGGAGGCTTAACGATTTGGATCAGTTGTGAGACTTTGGCTCCGAATGCCATATTGCCGCCCCAATTAGCTGGTCTATTTGCTAGCATCGCAGGCATGATTTTAGGTAGCCTCGTACCGAAAGACTCATTAAAGGCTGTTTAGAGCATGATCTGCTTAAAAATGATGCAACTAAGAATATATTGCACCGCAAAATGATCTCCTCTAATATGACAGTAATACAAAATTTTTTATTCTTATGGAGTTCCTATGAAAATCTGTGTGATCGGCGGGGGTGGCGCTATTGGCGGTTACTTAGCTGTCATGTTGGCGCGAGCGGGCAATGAGGTAACGGTTGTTGCGCGCGGTGCTACTTTGGCCGCAATTAAAGAGCGTGGCCTAGCTTTAATTATGGATGACCAACCAGAGCCTTTGGTTGCCCAAGTTAAAGCGGTGGAAAAAATTGGTGATGCCGAGACTCCTGATGTTGTGATTCTTGCGGTGAAGGCTCATCAAGTAGAGCCGATCATTGATGATTTGGCGGCCATTATGGGTCCCGAAACTATTTTGATCCCAATGCAGAACGGAATTCCTTGGTGGTATTTCCAGAAGTTGAGCGGTGAATATCAAGATCATTCAGTGGAAACAGTGGATGCTGGTGGTATCGCTAAGAATGCCATTAACCCAAATAACATTATTGGTTGCGTAGTCTATCCAGCAACCTTTACTCAAGCGCCTGGCGTGATTCGTCACGTTGAAGGTAATCGCTTTCCATTGGGTGAGCTGGATGGCACAACGACTGAGCGCATTCAGAAGATATCGGAGATGATGGGCGCAGCTGGATTTAAGTCTCCTATTCTGGATGACATTCGCTCTGAGATCTGGCTCAAACTATGGGGCAATATGACTTTCAATCCAATTAGCTCTTTGACGCATGGAACCTTGGAAGGCATCTGCCAATACCCATTGACCAAAGAGTTGGCTCGCAACATGATGGCCGAAGCGCAGACGATTGCCGAGAAGTTGGGTGTGACTTTCCGTGTGGATATCGAGCGTCGTATCGCTGGTGCTGAAAAAGTCGGTAAACACAAAACTTCCATGTTGCAAGACCTGGAAGCGGGTCGTAGCTTAGAGATTGATGCTTTATTGGGGTCAGTGATTGAGCTGGGCAAGATCACCCAAACCCCAACACCTTGCTTGAATACCGTATTTGCTTTGACTAAATACTTGGATGAAAACGTCCAGGCCTCTAAAGGTAGCTTGGCATTGCCATCAGTATCAGGCTACTAAAAAAGTAAAGTTTCTTGAAACAAAAAACCCTTGCTACTGAACATAGCAAGGGTTTTTTTGTGGGGATAGAAATTATTCGAAGCGATTATCTAGTTGGCCAACCCCATCAATAATGATGCTGACATTGCTACCAGGCTTCATGGAGCCCACACCAACGGAAGTGCCGCAAGCAATGATATCTCCAGCTTCAAGCGGTACATCTTGGGAAATGAGGCTCACTAATTTTGCGGGTGCGAAAATCATGTCCGCAATCGGATAGTTTTGACGCTCTTGATCATTGAGAATGGTTTTGATCGTTAGCTTACTCGGATCTACATCGGTAGTGATGTAAGGGCCGAATACGCCAAAGGTATTAAAACTCTTAGAGCGAGTCCACTGTGCATAACCAGGGTCGCGGTTCAGGATTTCAATCGCGGTAACATCATTAATGCAGGTATAGCCAAAGATGGCTTGAGCTGCTTCCGCCTCATCGACCTCATGACAGCGCTTGCCAATCACAATGCCAAGCTCTCCTTCATAAACAACTTTTCCGGAATAGGACTTGGGGGTACGAATCACTTGGTTGGCGGCTAAGAAGGAGTTATTTCCCTTGAGAAAGTACAAAGGCTCTGCAGGTACGGCATGCTCAAGCTTCGTTACCAGTGCATGGAAGTTGTCGACCATGGCAACCATCTTGGAAGGAGTGCATGGGATATCAATCGTTACATCAGCCAGCTTGAGTGTTTCGCCTGTGGCCTTGGGTCCTTTAAATAAGTCACCCTCATACACTGCGATTTGGTCGCCCTGTACTTGTCCTAAACCACTTTTTCCTTGATGCTGAAATCTAAGCCACTGAGCCATAATGAGTTCCTATGAGATTAAATATTTGATATGCAATATCTTACAGGGATGGATTGATGTCTAAGATTTCTGAACTCATATTTGCACCAGAACGGGATCAGCCGATTCGCTATATAGAGCGCACCCGCAGCTACTACTTGGGTTTAGGCTATGAGAATCCGTATGTATGGGCTCACTATATTGATATACCATTTACTCCGCTGAAAAAACCACTTGCGCAATCTGTTTTGGGTCTCATTACTACGGCCGTTCCTCATGACCCCAGTAAAGGACATCAAGGCCAAGGCGCTCCTTACAATGCTGCAGCCAAGTTTTATCAGCCCTATCAACAGTCGATCGAAGGAAGTATCGATTTACGAATTGCCCATGTTGGGGTTGATCGCAAGAATGCCGATATGGAAGACGGCAATTGTTGGTTTCCGCTGGACGCTGCTAAACGAGCGCTTGCAGATGGAAGGATAGGTGAGGTTTCAGAAAACTTCTATGGCTTGCCGACCAATCGAAGTCAGCGCCACACATTAGAGATTGATGCCCCCCGCGTTTTAGAGATGATAAAAGCCGACGGTGTCAATGTAGTGGCATTAATTCCGAACTGCCCAATATGTCATCAGAGCCAAAGTTTATTAGCGCGTTACTTAGAGGCTGCAGGCATTTCAACAGTCGTGATGGGTGCCGCTAAAGACATTGTTGAATATTGTGGGGTGCCACGACTAATGTTTAGTGATTTTCCGTTAGGTAATGCGGCTGCAAAACCAAATGATGTGCCTTCTCAGGATTTGAATTTTGAGTTGGCATTACGGCTTTTGGAGTCTGCTCCTGCAGCCCGCACAACGGTTCAATCACCATTGGTATGGTCAGAAGATCCTTCGTGGAAACTAGATTATTCCAATCTAGAGCAGTTATTGCCGCAAGAAATTGCACGTTTGCGTGAAGAGGTGGAACAGGTCCGAATGACTGCGCGTGAACTCAGATTAAATACTTTGGGATCTTAAGTTTGCCTCGTAAGAGAGTAGGCACACAGAGCTTCCAGCGCAGCACTAGCTTCATTTGATGGGAAGTCTTTTAGGCAGGCTAAGGCCAGGTCGGCCTCACGCTTGGCTGCTGCTTGTGTATAATCTAGAGCGCCAGAGTTTTGGACGGCGGCAAGGATTTGTGCAAACACATCATCTGGTAAATCTTGGTTTTGTTCAATTGCTGCGCGCACTAAAAGACGTTCTTCATTACTACCGTTTTCTAGCAAGTAAATCAGTGGCAGCGTAGGCTTACCTTCGCGTAAATCATCCCCGGCATTTTTTCCCATCTGTGCAGCATTAGCGGTGTAGTCCAGCAAGTCATCCATTAACTGAAAAGCCGTACCGATGTGACGTCCAAATGCAGCAGCTTGTTCGCGTTGCGTATCGGAGGCGTTGGCTAGGATGGCGCCAAGCTCAGTAGAGGCTTCAAAAAGCTTGGCCGTTTTGTAACGAATAACCTGTAAATAACTTGCTTCATCTACTTCCGGGTCATTCATATTGAGAAGTTGCAAAACTTCGCCCTCGGCAATCGTGTTGGTTGCGTCTGATAAAATTTGCATGACTCGAAGGTCATTTGGGCCAACCATCATTTGGAAGGCTCGGGAATATAAGAAGTCGCCTACTAAAACACTGGCAGCATTGCCAAAAGCGGCATTGGCAGTCTCGCGACCTCTTCTGAGAGTAGATTCATCAACTACATCATCATGAAGCAGGGTAGCGGTGTGGATGAATTCAACTACAGCCGACATTTCCAGGATGTGAGGAGTTTCTTTGCCATTGGCTAATGCTTTAGCTACTAGCATCAATAGGGCGGGCCTGACCCGCTTGCCGCCTGCCTGGATGATATAGCTCGAGATTTGGTCAATTAAGGCGACTTTTGAGGCTAAACGCTGACGGATAACCTCGTCTAAGGCCTTGAAATCTAAGGCAATTGGGGCCAGAATTTGGCTTAAGTCATTGGTTTTGACAGTGCTCGTCATGCAAGATATAATAATGGGCTTAGCTGGTCCAGGGTGGATTAGCTTAAATGTAGATATTAATTGAGGTTTCAAACCATGTACGCGGTCATAAAAACCGGTGGCAAACAATATAAAGTTGCTGCAGGCGAAAAATTGAAAATAGAACAGATACCAGCGGAAATCGGCAGCGAAATCACTCTTGACCAAGTCCTCGCCGTTGGCGAAGGCGCTTCACTGAAATTAGGTGATCCATTGGTTAATGGTGCAGCTGTGATGGCCACTGTCGTCTCCCAGGGACGTCACGATAAAGTGACAATCTTTAAGATGCGCCGTCGCAAGCATTATCAAAAGCACCAAGGCCATCGTCAGAATTTCACTGAAATTTTGATCAACACGATTAAAGCCTAATTCAGGGTAGGAGAAAGATATGGCACAGAAAAAAGGCGGCGGCTCAACACGAAATGGCCGCGACTCAGAATCGAAACGCTTAGGCGTTAAGGTATTTGGCGGCGAGCATATTAATGCTGGCAGCATCATCATTCGTCAACGTGGCACACGTGTTCATCCAGGTGCTAACGTTGGTATTGGCAAGGATCACACTTTGTTCGCCTTGATTGACGGACAAGTGGAATTCGGCGTTAAGGGTGCTTTGAAGAAGGCCCAAGTTTCAGTCTTGCCTCGTTCATAAGGCAGCCTGACTGAGACACGTTTGATTCAGATTTATTCCGAATTTAACTCTTAGGAACAGGCCTCGCTAAGCGAGGCCTTTTTTATTCATGAAATTTATAGACGAAGCACGTATCGAAGTGATAGCAGGGCAAGGTGGCGCCGGGAGTGCCTCTATGCGCCGCGAAAAGTTCATTGAATTTGGCGGGCCTGATGGTGGAGACGGTGGCAAAGGCGGTAGCGTCTGGGCAATAGCCGATCGCAACATCAATACCTTGATTGATTACCGCTACGCAAAAACACATACTGCAAAAAATGGTGAGCCTGGTCGTGGCGCAGATTGCTATGGCCGCGCTGGTGACGATATCGAGTTAAGGATGCCAGTTGGCACAATCATTGCCGACTATGAAACTGGTGAACCCATTGCTGACTTAACTACTCATGGTGAGCGCTTATGTTTGGCGGAGGGCGGTGTTGGTGGTTGGGGCAATATTCACTTTAAGAGTAGTACGAATAGGGCGCCACGTCAAAAGACGAATGGCAAAGAAGGTGAACGCCGTAAGCTGAAGCTCGAATTAAAAGTATTGGCCGACGTTGGTTTATTGGGTATGCCTAATGCGGGTAAATCTACCTTGATTACTGCAGTTTCGAATGCTCGTCCAAAGATTGCGGATTATCCATTCACCACTTTGCATCCAAATTTGGGTGTAGTGCGTGTGGGAGCTGAACGCAGTTTTGTGATCGCTGATATTCCTGGTTTGATTGAAGGCGCGGCTGAAGGCGCTGGTCTGGGTCATCGCTTCTTGCGCCATTTACAACGTACAGGCGTATTGCTGCATTTGGTTGATATTGCTCCATTTGATGCAAATGTTGATCCAGTGGCAGATGCTGTAGCGATTGTGAATGAATTGCGTAAGTACGACGAAGCTTTGGTTGAGAAGCCGCGTTGGCTAGTCTTAAATAAAGTGGACATGATTCCAGAAGAAGATCGCAAGAAAGTCGTTGCTGACTTTATAAAGCGCTTTAAATGGAAAGGCCCCGTCTTCGAGATCTCAGCCTTAACAGGCTTGGGTTGCGACAAGCTTTGCTATTCTTTGCAGGATTATTTGGATTCTGTACGTCGTGACCGAGATGATGCTGATGAGCGCGCTCAAGATCCGCGTTATCAAGGTCAGTTAGAAGATAAAAAACCAGATTAAATATTTCATTCGCCTTTTGCTATGAACGCTAAAAAAACTCAACGGATTGTTGTCAAAGTAGGATCTAGCCTAGTCACCAATAATGGTGAAGGCTTGGATCATGCTGCGATTGCAATGTGGGCTGAGCAAATGGCTGGGCTATTAAAGGCAGGTCATGAGGTGTTGATGGTGAGCTCAGGCGCTATTGCTGAAGGCATGCAGCGTCTGGGTTGGACTAAGCGCCCACAAGAAATTCACCAACTACAAGCCGCTGCTGCAGTCGGTCAGATGGGTTTGGTTCAGGTTTATGAAAGCTGTTTTGCGCGCTTCAATCTCCGTAGCGCTCAGGTCTTGCTGACTAATGCAGACTTAGCTGATGCTGAACGGAATGCCAATGCTAGAGCTACCCTCGATACTTTGTTGAAGTTGGGTGTAGTTCCCATCATTAACGAGAATGACACAGTAGTAACCGATGAAATTAAGTTTGGTGACAACGACAGCCTTGCCGCTTTAGTAACCAATTTAATTCATGCAGATCTTTTGGTGATTTTGACTGATCAAGGCGGTCTGTTTACTGCAGATCCACGTCAAAATCCAAATGCCACCTTGCTTGCAGACGCTGTTGCGGGAGATCCTGCTTTAGAAAAAATGGCGGGTGGTGCCGCTAGTGAGCTCAGTAAGGGCGGTATGTTGACTAAGGTACTGGCAGCAAAGATTGCCGTACAAACCGGCGCAGCTACCGTGATTGCCTCTGGGCGCGAACCTCATGTGCTTACTCGCCTAATGGCGGGCGAGAAAATTGGGACCTATTTGGCCCCAGCCCCAAATAATCTTTAATTGACTACGCCAAAGGAATTAGTTGGTTTTGTTTGACCAGTGAATCCATTGGGGTTGAGCGATTTAAGAATCGTATTGATATTTTTTTCTTGAGAGCTGAAATTACAAAAAGCTCCTTGTGCTAAAGCTGCTTGATAGCGATTGGGTACGTTGCTTTGAATATTGCGCCAAGTAGACAAGGGATTCTCTTTCCAGGCGCCATTTTCTAAAGTGCCATAAAGCCGCCACTGAAATGAATCACAACGAATGCCTTCATATTGAGCCTGCACGCTACCGCTTGGACTTGTCAGCACGACAATATAGCGAGTCACTCCATCGGCACCAATTAGAATGGAGTCAGTATCTACGGCAAATTTAAAGATGGTGTGCTGAGAAACATAAAAAGGCTGCAAGGTAGCCTGGTTCGGTGGGTTTAAGGGCATAGTAGTTGTGCCCTCCTTAAATACCATGGGTGCAAAAGGATCTACGCCACTAATGAGCGCATCGCCACCGCATGCAGATAATGCGATGCCGAGGATTGCGGTGCAGCAAGTGAGATACAGGCGCTTCAGAGAAATAGTCATGTGGATTGATCGTTTGGGTTGTCGTCTTTCGGATGTTCGTGAGAGCCACCGTAAAAAGACTGAATTAAATCAAGAGGGGATCCCCAGGCGAGTTGCTGCATACGCATGCCACGGGATAAGAAGCGCGCTAATTCTGAAAGCGCAAGTTGATAAACTTCACGTTTAAAGCCAATGACTGCATCTAGTTGAATCCAGAAGGGTACCCAGCGCCAGGCATCGAATTCTGGATGTTCCGAAGCGCGTAGTTGGATATCGCTATCTAGACCTACTAGACGCAAGAGAAACCAAATTTGTTTTTGACCGCGGTATGCTGCTCGATGGACCCGAGTGGCGTGTTGGCGGCGCAAGTATTCCTCAGGGACGTCGTAGCGAAGCCAATCCCTGGTACGTCCAATAATTTGGACATGCTCCGGCAGTAAGCCAACCTCCTCTTGCAATTCGCGGTACATAGCCTGTTCAGGGCTTTCACCATGCTGAATCCCGCCCTGCGGGAACTGCCACGAATGCTGCCCAACGCGTTTTCCCCAGAAAACCTCGTTACGGCTGTTGAGGAGGACAATGCCGACATTCGGGCGATACCCTTCACGGTCAAGCATGATCGTGCCTCAAATCCTTTAAAATCAACGATTTGATTATATCCATACATGAAAGCCTCACAATCATTTCTCGCCACGCTAAAAGAAGCCCCCTCCGACGCTGAGGTGGTTTCGCACAAACTCATGGTGCGTGCAGGTTTAATTCGTAAGCTCAGCGCAGGCATTTACAACTATTTGCCGCTGGGTTTGAAGGTTATCCGCAAAGTAGAAAACATTATTCGTGAGGAAATGAATCGTGCTGGCGCAATTGAATTACTCATGCCAATGATTCAGCCTGCTGAGTTGTGGCAAGAGACTGGTCGTTGGGAAAAAATGGGTCCAGAGTTGCTGCGCATCAAAGATCGCCATGATCGCGATTTTTTGATTCAGCCAACTTCTGAAGAGGTCATTACTGATTTGGCTCGAAATGAGATTAAGAGTTACAAGCAATTGCCAGTGAACTTCTATCAGATACAGACCAAGTTCCGTGATGAGCGTCGCCCTCGTTTTGGCATCATGCGTGGTCGTGAGTTCAGCATGAAGGATGCCTACTCATTTGATCGCGATGTTGAGGGTCTCAAGAAGTCTTATCAAATGATGTTTGATGCTTACACCCGCATCTTTAAGCGTATGGGCCTTCAGTTCCGTGCGGTAACCGCAGACAATGGCGCCATTGGTGGCTCTGGCAGTCAAGAGTTTCATGTGATTGCCGATACTGGTGAAGATGCGATTGTGTATTGCCCTAGCTCTGATTACGCAGCCAATTTAGAGGCGGCCGAGTCTTTAGCTTTAATTGCTACACGTGCCGCTGCAGCTGCTGCGATGGCCAAAGTGCCAACGCCTGACAAGACAAATTGCGCAGATGTAGCAAAGTTCTTAAATATTCCGCTTGAGAGCACAGTGAAGTCACTATTGTTTGCTGCGGATCAGGAAAAAGGTCCAGCTAAGCTATTTATGTTGTTGGTGCGCGGTGACCATGAGCTTAACGAAGTCAAAGCAAGCAAAATTCCGGGTATGGCTGAATCACGTTTTGCTACTGAAGCAGAAATCAAACAAGCCTGTAATGCGCCTGCAGGTTATTTAGGTCCCGTCGGAGTAAGTGCTGACGTGACTGTTGTTGCTGATCGTACGGTCGCTAATATGGCTGACTTTGTCTGTGGCGCCAATGATGCTGGTCATCACTTGACTGGCGTGAATTGGGGCCGTGATTTGTCTGAGCCTTTAGTGTTGGATATTCGTAACGCGGTGATCGGTGATCCTTCGCCGGATGGCAAAGGGGTTGTTGATATTTGCCGCGGCATTGAAGTGGGTCACGTATTTCAATTGGGTACTCGTTATTCAGAAGCAATGGGTTGCACTTACTTGGATCAACAGGGCAAAGCCCAGCCGATGGTGATGGGTTGTTACGGGATCGGTGTTACTCGTTTGCTTGGCGCTGCAATTGAGCAGGGCCATGATGAGAAGGGTATTATCTGGCCGATCTCAATGGCACCCTTCGAGGTGGTCATTTGCCCAATGGGTTACGAGAAATCAGAAGCCGTTAAAGTCGCATGCGATCAGTTGCATGACGAGCTATTAGCAGCTGGCGTTGATGTGATTCTGGATGATCGCAATGAACGCCCAGGCGCGATGTTTGCTGACTGGGAGTTAATTGGAGCACCATTCCGTGTAGTGATTGGTGATCGTGGTTTGGCAGACTCTCAAGTCGAATTTAAGGGCCGCACGGATGCTGAGTTCGAGAACATCCCACTAAATGACATCAAAGCAAAAGTGATTGCTGCAGTTCAAGCAGCGAAGATCTTAGTTAATTAATTATTTCTTAAAGAGCCCGCCAATACCCTTGGCGGCTCCTTTTGCAGCCATGGTGGCCATGGTGCGCGCCATTTTTCCACCCTTGAATTGCTTCATCATGGTTTGCATTTGCTCGAACTGCGCTAGCAGGCGATTGACCTCTTGCACTTCTACGCCAGAGCCGGCGGCAATGCGACGCTTACGACTGGCTTTAAGTAATTCAGGCTTTCTGCGCTCCCGAGGAGTCATGCTATCAATAATGCCACGCATACGTGTAGTTTGTTTATCTGCATTGCTGAGATTTGCTTTGGAGGCAGCTTGTGCCATTTGGCTGGGTAACTTGTCCATCAGACTAGCCATGCCACCCATCTTTTGCATTTGCATGAGTTGATCTCTAAAATCTTCTAAATCAAAACTGCCTTTAGAAATCTTGCTGGCTAATTTTTCTGCCTTGGCAACGTCAACGTGTTGCTGAGCTTGCTCAACTAGAGCCAGAATATCGCCCATGCCCAGAATGCGATTTGCCATGCGTTCAGCATCAAATGCCTCTAGACCATCCATCTTTTCGGCGACGCCGATAAATTTGAGTGGAACACCAGTTACCTGTCGAACGGAGAGGGCTGCACCACCCCGAGAGTCGCCATCTAACTTAGTCAGGATCACGCCGGTAAGCGGGAGCGCTTCATGGAAGGCTTTAGCAGTATTGACAGCATCTTGACCCAGCATGGCGTCAACTACAAATAGGGTTTCAATTGGATTGAGGCTGGCATGCAAAGTTTTTATTTCTTGCATGAGGGCTTCATCAATACCAAGACGTCCTGCGGTATCCACAATCACCACATCAAAGTAATGGCGGCGTGCCCAATCTAGGGCAGCTACAGCAATGTCATTTGGTTTTTGACTAATGTCGCTCGGAAAAAACTCAGCGCCAACCTGCTTGGTAACAGTTTCTAATTGCTCAATCGCAGCAGGACGATAGACGTCACAAGAAACAGTCAGAACCTTCTTTTTCTTTTTCTCCTTCAACCACTTGGCGAGTTTGCCAACGGATGTCGTTTTACCCGCACCTTGTAAGCCGGCCATCAAGATAACTGCAGGAGGCTGGGTAGCAAGATTGAGTTCGCCGCTTTGATTGGTGTCGCCCATCATGACTTGGGCGAGTTCACGTTGAACTACGCCAACCAGAGCTTGTCCAGGACTGAGGCTCCCAACCACTTCCTCGCCAAGGGCTTTAAATTTGATTTGCTCAAGCAGTGACTTCACTACTGGCAGCGCTACGTCAGCCTCTAGCAAGGCCAAACGGATTTCCCGCAGCATTTCTGCGGTATTGTCTTCAGTGAGGCGGGCTTGGCCCCGCATTGTTTTAACAACGCGTGATAGGCGGTCGGTGAGGTTTTCTAGCATTTATCGATTAGACTTTCCAGATGGATATTTTAGGTTACTCAAGTTACGGATGGCTCCCTTCCGCACTTTATTTAGTGCTTTTGCTGGTTTTGAGCTTCAAAGCCAAGAGCGGCGTGGAGTCTGGACTCTCCAGCACTCTGGTCCAGGCTGCTATTTTTGTGATTTTGGTCATTCATGGGGTGCAATTGCATGACTCCGTCTTTACCCCTCAAGGCTTTGTATTTGGTTTTGCACAGGATTTGTCCTTGATTGCTTGGGTTGGCCTGGCCTTTTATTGGTTTCAATCTTGGTTTTTACCTATCTCAAGCTTACGTTGGATGGCCCTAATGTTTGCGCTCATTTGCGCATTGCTCCCTTCCATTTTTCCAGGGACCCTGCTTTCGCCGAAAGCGGTTTCAGATCCTTGGTTTAAGGGGCACTTCGTGGTGGCTACTGTTTCAGTGGGCTTGCTGAGTCTAGCAGCGATGCATGCCATGCTCATGAGCGTTCAAGATCGCGCATTGCATCGTCAGTTGGCAATCATTCCCAATGGCCGCCTTGCTCACTGGTTAGAGGATTTGCCCCCGCTCATGACAATGGAAAGTCTTTTGTTCAATTTGCTCTATGTTGGTTTTGCACTTCTGAGTTTGACCGTCTTCTCGGGTCTACTCTTTTCGCAAACCTTGTTTGGCAGACCTTTGTTGTTTGATCACAAAACCATTTTTGCTTTGGTTTCCTGGTTTTTGTTTGCTGGTCTTTTGATAGCGCGTTGGCGAGTAGGGCTGCGTGGCAGAGCGGCTATTCGATGGGTATTAAGTGCTTATACCGCTTTGTTGCTTGCATATGTCGGCAGTCGTTTTGTGGTTGAAGTCATTCTGCAGAGAGCTTAACCATTGTTTAAGTGGCTTTTATTATTTGCAGGTGCTGGTCTTTTTTATCTTTGGATTAAGGGTAAGAAGCAAGCGCAGTTCAACGCAGAAAACCCCCCTAAACCCAATAATAATAAGCCTGAGAGGCCTACTGCGCCTGAGGTAATGGTGCAATGCCAATACTGCAAAGTGCACCTTCCTCAGCCAGAAGCCTTTAC
Organism: Polynucleobacter sp. MG-28-Ekke-A2; assembly: GCF_035012985.1. Taxonomy (NCBI): domain Bacteria; kingdom Pseudomonadati; phylum Pseudomonadota; class Betaproteobacteria; order Burkholderiales; family Burkholderiaceae; genus Polynucleobacter; species Polynucleobacter sp. MG-28-Ekke-A2. The sequence goes on from NZ_JAYGQU010000002.1 coordinate 144,438, forward strand.
TTTTGACAATCGTTTTTATTGCTCCAAAGAACATCTTCATGCTCTCGATTTAAATGGTTGGGTTGGGGATGCGCAATGGAGAATTTCGCCTAACCAAGACACTAGACCAGAAAATGTTATCCCTGATTTAGTGGTGATTCATCACATCAGTCTTCCCCCAGGCGATTTCAAAAATCAATCATCTAGTCAGCATATAGTCGACTTTTTCCAAAATAAGCTTGACCCAAACAAGCATCCTTATTTTGCGCAGATTGCCGACCAAAAGGTATCCAGTCATTTTTTGATTACCCGCTCTGGAGATTTAATTCAGTTTGTCTCTACACAGAACAAGGCTTGGCACGCTGGTATTTCATCATTTTTTGACAGGGAAAAGTGCAATGACTTTTCGATTGGCATTGAGATGGAGGGAGATGGAGATTCGCCATTCGAGGCTTCTCAGTATCAAGTTTTGGCAAATCTCATTACGAAATTGGCGAGCACTTATCCTCATTTGCAATTTGCGGGACACAGCGACATTGCGCCTGGTCGCAAAACTGATCCTGGAATTTATTTTGACTGGAAAAAGTTCCAAAAAGAGACAGGCATTTCTCCTGAAAAACTACCTTTTGGTCTAAGTTCTCGATAGTCTTATTTTTGTATGTGAGCGTACGCTTACTTTTTTAGCCTTTGTCTAAAACGGGTCAAAAAATCCGCACCAAAATGACCCCAGAATAAGTGGAAAACTTAGTAAAAATACTAATAAATATTTGTCATAAATGGCTTACCAATTATCAAATATTTCCCTATACTTAGTGCCTAATGCGCTTCGAAACACTAGATGTAGTGTTTGAATCTAGCAACACCTCATTGTTTTTTAACGATATTTTGTCCAAATAACTATATATATACGTAGGAGCAACATGACATACGCTAATCCACAGACAGCAGGCCAACCAGCTGGAGCGAATAACCCAGGAATGAGTCCTGCAGGGGCGGTAAATCAAGCCCCTTCTGCCAGCTTTGTGGCTGGTGGTGTTGGTGGCACCCAGGCAACCCAATTGTCTGATTACAAAATTATTCGCCGTAATGGTTCAGTTGTAGCGTTTGAGCCATCAAAAATTGCGATTGCAGTAACCAAGGCATTTTTAGCGGTTAATGGTGGACAAGGCGCTGCATCAGCACGTGTTCGCGAACAAGTAGAGCAGTTGACCCACTCTGTTGTGCGCGCATTGTTGCGTAGCCGCCCAAATGGCGGAACTTTCCACATCGAAGATATTCAAGACCAAGTTGAATTGGCTTTGATGCGTAGTGGTGAGCACAACGTTGCTCGTGCTTACGTCCTCTATCGTGAAAAGCGCAACCAAGAGCGCGCTGCTCAGCAAGAAGTTTCCCAAGAAGCACAAACTGCGAATCAAGCTGGCGAGTCTGGCATCAAGGTAACTGACAACGGTGTTGAGAAGTGGCTTGATATGGCTGCTTTGCGTACTGTGATTGAGGCAGCTTGCGAAGGTTTGGGTAATAACATTGATGCAACACCAATCATTACTGAAACCATCAAGAACCTGTACGACGGCGTACCAATGGCGCAGGTGTATGACTCTGCTATTTTGGCTTCCCGTACTTTGATTGAAAAAGATCCGGCCTATAGCCAAGTAACAGCGCGCATTTTGATGCACGTGATTCGTAAAGAAATCTTTGGCAAGGAAGTATTGCAGGGCGATACGCAAGCCGAATACAGCACTTATTTTGCGAAGTACATCAATGAAGGTATCTCTGCTGAGTTGCTGGACCCACGCATGCGTGAGTTTGACTTGCCACGCTTGGCTGCAGCCTTGAACGCCAGCCGTGATTTGCAATTCAACTATCTCGGCTTGCAAACTTTGTATGACCGCTATTTCTTGCACATTGAAGAGCGTCGTATTGAAATGCCACAGGCTTTCTTTATGCGCGTGGCAATGGGCTTGTCTTTGAATGAGATGGATCGTGAGCGTCGTGCAATCGAGTTCTATGAAATCCTATCTACATTTGATTTCATGTCCAGCACACCAACATTGTTCAATTCAGCAACTACTCGCCCACAGCTTTCTAGCTGCTACTTGACGACAGTGGATGATGATTTAGATGGAATTTACGAAGCATTGAAAGAAAATGCTTTGTTGTCTAAGTTTGCCGGTGGTTTGGGCAATGACTGGACTAACGTTCGTGCGTTGGGAAGCCATATCAAAGGTACTAACGGTAAATCACAGGGTGTTGTGCCGTTCTTGAAAGTGGTGAACGACACTGCAGTTGCTGTTAACCAGGGTGGTAAGCGTAAAGGTGCGGTCTGCGCCTACTTGGAAACATGGCACTTAGATATCGAAGAGTTCTTGGAGTTGCGTAAGAACACTGGTGACGACCGTCGTCGTACCCATGATATGAATACCTCAAACTGGATTCCTGATTTGTTCATGAAGCGTGTAATGGAAGGTGGTGATTGGACTTTGTTCTCACCATCAAACACTCCAGATTTGCATGACAAATTCGGCAGAGCATTTGAAGAGGCTTATGTTGCCTATGAGCAAAAAGCGGATCGTGGTGAATTGAAGCCATTCCGCCGTATCCCAGCGCAACAATTGTGGCGCAAGATGCTTGGCATGTTGTTTGAAACAGGTCACCCATGGATTACTTTCAAAGATCCTTGCAACATTCGTAGTCCACAGCAGCATGTCGGTGTAGTTCACTCATCCAACCTCTGTACTGAGATCACCCTCAATACAAACGAGACTGAAATTGCGGTTTGTAACTTGGGCTCTGTGAACTTAACGGCTCACATGACTACAGATGCCAACGGCAAGATGATTTTGGATCACGAGAAGCTCCAAAGAACTGTGCGTACTGCAATGCGCATGTTGGATAACGTGATTGATATCAACTACTACGCAGTAGCTAAAGCACGTAATTCGAACTTGAAGCACCGTCCAGTGGGCATGGGCATCATGGGCTTCCAGGATTGTTTGCATATGCAGCGTATTCCTTACGCTAGCGATGAGGCTGTGAAGTTTGCTGACTCTTCAATGGAAGCGGTTTGCTACTACGCATACCAAGCATCCAATGAATTGGCTGAAGAGCGTGGCGTTTACAGCACCTACAAAGGTTCCTTATGGGATCGCGGCATTCTCCCGCAGGATTCAGTAGCCATGTTGGCTGCCGAGCGCGGTGGTTACGTAGAGGTAGATAACTCTTCTACTATGGATTGGAGTGGTTTACGTGCACGCATCAAGCAATACGGTATGCGCAACTCCAATTGCGTGGCAATTGCGCCAACAGCAACGATTTCAAATATTATTGGTGTTTCAGCTTGTATCGAGCCTACATTCCAGAACTTGTTTGTGAAGTCGAACCTTTCAGGCGAATTCACAGTGGTAAATGAGTATTTGGTGCGTGATTTGAAAGATCGCGGTCTTTGGGATGAGGTGATGATTGCCGACTTGAAGTACTTTGATGGCACATTGTCGAAAATTGACCGCATTCCGCAAGATTTGCGTGATTTGTATGCAACAGCCTTTGAAGTGGAGCCAAGCTGGTTGGTTGAGGCAGCATCCCGCCGTCAAAAGTGGATCGACCAAGCGCAATCACTCAACATTTACATGGGCGGCGCTTCCGGTAAGAAATTGGATGACACTTACAAATTAGCTTGGTTACGTGGCTTGAAGACCACTTATTACCTCCGCACAATGGCTGCAACTCACGTTGAGAAATCAACTGTTACTAGCGGTCAGTTGAATTCGGTTTCTAGTGGTGGTGGCGTGAATGGTACTGATGCGGCAGCGGCGCAAGAATTAGATGGCCCAGCCTGCACAATGCGCCCAGGCGATGCTGGTTTCGAAGAATGTGAAGCATGCCAATAAGCGATTTGCTTATTGGTCAGAATAAAAGAATTAGGAGAAAGTTATGTTGAATTGGGAAGAAGAAGTCGCTCCGGCACTAGCCAAGGCGAATCTTGCACCGCAACCGGTTGCAGTCGAGCCACAGCGCCCACAGGTGGATCAGGTTGCTCAAGTAGCCCCTCAAGTTGTTTCTGCCGGCCCATCACAAGCTGCTGCTGCAGTTAGTGGCGCCGCCTTGCGTGTTAATGCCGCTGACAAGCGCGTCATTAATGCCAAGACTGACGTTAATCAGTTGGTTCCATTTAAATATAAATGGGCTTGGGAGAAGTATTTAGCTGGTTGCGCAAATCACTGGATGCCACAAGAGATCAATATGAACCGCGATATCGCGCTTTGGAAAGATCCGAATGGCCTAACAGAGGATGAGCGTCGCATCATCAAGCGCAATCTGGGTTTCTTTACAACTGCAGATTCTTTGGCAGCAAACAACATTGTTTTGGGTACTTATCGCCACATTACCGCTCCAGAATGCCGCCAATACCTATTGCGCCAGGCTTTTGAAGAGGCAATTCATACCCACGCGTACCAATATATTGTTGAATCTTTGGGCTTAGATCAATCCGAAATCTTCAATGCGTACAACGAAATTGAATCTATTCGCGCGAAAGATCAGTTCTTAATTCCGTTTATTGATGTTTTAACTGACCCGAATTTTCAGACTGGCACATTAGAAAACGATCAAAAGTTACTCCGATCACTCATTGTTTTTGCTTGTGTGATGGAAGGTTTGTTCTTTTATGTTGGTTTTACGCAAATACTTGCAATGGGTCGTCAAAACAAAATGACGGGTGCTGCTGAGCAGTATCAATACATCCTTCGCGATGAGTCTATGCACTGCAATTTCGGCATTGATTTGATAAACCAAATCAAGCTGGAGAACCCGCAGCTATGGACTTCCGAGTTCAAAGATGAGATCAAATCCATCTTCGAAAAAGCAGTCGAATTAGAGTACCGTTATGCCGAAGATACGATGCCTCGCGGAGTGCTCGGATTGAACGCTCCGATGTTCAAAGGGTACCTAAGATACATCTGTAATCGCAGATGTTTGCAAATAGGACTTGACGCGATGTTCCCAAATGAAGAGAATCCATTTCCATGGATGTCAGAAATGATTGATCTTAAGAAAGAAAGAAACTTTTTTGAGACACGCGTTATTGAGTATCAAACTGGCGGTGCGCTAAGTTGGGAGTAGTAAGCAGTAAGTAAGCGCATAGCCGGCTAAATTGGAGATTAGACGGTTGGATAGTTTAAGAAGTCAGCAAAAACAGACTCAAATCCGAAAACCCTTGCTCAAGGGTGTCTGGGCTATTCTCTCCATTTTTTCCAGCACATTTAAGAAGCCGTTGTCCTTTGGGACCACGGCTTTTTTTCCAGGATTCATTAGCGTGCAGCACCTAGCATCAAGCCGCGCGCCGATGAATGGCTCGCTCGTCAGATCCAAAAGGTTGCAAAACCAGGCGGAAATGAGTGGTCGGGTCTTCTTAATGTAGTTTGTACTAATCCTCACGTGAAGGAGTATTAATATGGCAATCGCCAAGAAAAAACCTGCTGCAAAGAAACCAGCTGCTAAGAAAAAAGTAGTTGCTAAGAAGCCTGCTGCTAAAAAAGTAGCTAAGAAGAAGCCTGCTGCTAAAAAAGTAGCTGCTAAAAAGCCAGCTGCTAAAAAAGTAGCTAAGAAGCGTCCTGCTGCTAAAAAAGCTGCTGCTAAAAAGCCTGCTGCTAAAAAAGTAGCTAAGAAGCGTCCTGCTGCTAAGAAGCCTGCTGCTAAAAAAGTAGCTCGTAAAGTAGCAAAAAAAAAGTAAGTAAGCCTGCTGCGAAGAAAGCGGGCTCTGCTGTAAAAAAGCCCGCGGCTAAGAAAGCTGCACCAGCGACTAGTGCGTTGAATCCTGCTGCTGCTTGGCCCTTCCCAACTGGCACACGTCCTTAATTGGACGGGTGTTACTAGAAGGGGTCTCTCACGAGACCCCTTTTTTTATTTCTGGATTATTAAACGAGTGATCCTAGGCCAGCTAGGACTGTTTTTGCTTAGAAGCTAAAGCCAAACGCCGCTTTAAATTGCTCAGTGATCTGATCTTTGCTCAATTGGTGATTTTGTGGTCCCTGGTGGGTAATTTTGATTGAACCCATCAAACTAGCAAGTCGACCAGTGGTGTCCCAGTCCATGCCATTTTCTAAACCAAACAGCAATCCACCGCGGAATGCATCTCCGCAACCTGTTGGATCTACTACTTTTGCAGCTGGTACCGGGGGAATGGCAATGCATTTACCCTCAAAGTAGATGTCCGCACCTTCAGCACCTTTAGTAACGATCAGTGCCTTGACTCGCTCAGCCACTTTTGCCAAGCTCAAGCCCGTTCTTTGAGAAAGCATTTCTCCTTCATAGTCATTTACCGCCAAGTAGCTAGCGATATCTACCAATTCCAGAAGCTCGGGACCATTAAACATTGGTAAACCTTGGCCTGGATCAAAGATAAAGGGAATATTGGCATCGGCCAATTGATGGCAGTGCTCCCACATTCCTTGGCGACCGTCGGGCGCAACGATTCCTAATTTCACTGGACCTTTAGCGTTCTTGCTACGCTCAACCACAACTGCCGAGACTTGGTTCAGGTGGGATTCCCCCATGGCGCCTGGATGGAAAGCAGTGATTTGGTTATTAGCTTGATCGGTGGTGATCATGGCTTGTGCGGTAAACGCTTGATCGATCTGGCGAATATGGCTCGCATCAATTTTGAGTTGCTCAAGGCGGCCCATGTAAGGCGCAGCATCACCACCCACTGTAGCCATGATGATCGGATCGCCGCCCAAAAGATTGAGGTTGTAGGCAATATTGCCAGCGCAACCACCAAACTCGCGGCGCATAGTTGGCACCAAAAAGGCTACGTTCAGGATGTGAATCTGTTCGGGGAGGATCTGATCGGCAAATTTGCCTTCAAAGTTCATGATGGTGTCGTAGGCAATAGAGCCGCAGATCAAGCTAGCCATAAATTACTTTCTTTATAAAAATTGGGTGTAAATGTGGTGTTTTTGAATTGATTTAGGGGTAGAGCACTCGAACGCGATAGCCCGCAGCATTCGGTGGAAGAGAAATAAGCAACTCAAGCTGCAGCGTTTCACCAGAAGGGATCCCCTTTTTTAAAAAATCAGGATGAGATTCTTGCCAAGCTTTGGGCAGCCACTCTTGTGGAGTGAATTGCAGTAATTTGATTTCAGATTCTTCTGCATCAGTCAAAGAAATTTCTAAATTTGGAGCTAAAACGGCAATAGCTAGACAATTTTTTATCTCCACTTGCAACAGAGATTGATTTGCAGGGTTTTTAAGGCCCTCACGCGCGTTTTCTGGCGCAAGTGCGGCGGAAGTTATTTTCCATGCAGAAAAATCGCTCACAGTGCGATCTAGACATCCTAGTGCACGACAAAGTTTTGCATCGATACGTTGTAAAACATGAAACGCACTAACGGAAATGGAATTCGATGTCCCATCAATTCGTGGTGCTAATGCAGGAAGCAATGAATTTCTGGAGAGATGCTCTCCAAAAACTAGAAGCAGCAGAAGTAAGGCAGCTAGAAAGACGAACTTAAGACTTTTTTTTTGAGCAGGTGCAGCAAAAGTAGATTCAGAATGACTTTGCTTGTCCTTGTGTAAGGTGCCGTGCAAGCAAACCCAACCTTCACTCTCTTTCCAGACAGAGAGCTTGAGCCATTGGCTATAAGTAGCAATCACTTCTTCTGCTTGGCGGGCAAGTACACCAGATAAAACAATACGTCCGCCTATTTTCATCTTGTTGACTAAGGCAGGAGCAAGAACTTGCAGTGGATTTGCCAGAATATTGGCCATCACGATGTCGTATTTGGTTTCAGCAGCCAATTCGAGCGCACCCTCGTTTGGAAGCACGAAGCGAATAGTGGTGTTGTTGATTTCTGCATTGCTACGAGCAGCTACCATCGCCTGTGGATCAATATCGGTGCCGATCACTGGCTTACAACCCAGCTTTGCGGCAGCAATTGCCAAAATGCCTGAGCCACAACCGTAATCCAAGAGACTTTGATTTTGTAAATGACTTTGTTGCTCAAGCCAAAGAAGGCATAAATGCGTGGTTGGGTGACTACCGGTGCCAAATGCGAGACCTGGATCAACTGCAAGGCAGATCGCATTGGGATCAGTCGGTGCATCGTGCCAAGATGGCACTACCCAAATTCGCTCACCAATCTGAATGGGTGCAAATTGACTTTGGGTTAAGCGAACCCAGTCTTGCTCTTCGACTGTTTTTTCTTGGGGAGGTGCTAGATGAAAGCCTGCCTCCTTAAGGGATGCGAGTAGTTCGGGAATAAATTCTGCGCTGCCTGAAGCATCAATCTCTGGATTAAAAAGCGCGGTTACTGCGGATCTATCCCAAGCCTGTACTTCTGGATGAAGCCCAGGCTCTCCATAAAGTGGGTTTTCGTCATAGCCACCAGCAGCATCATCTTCAACTGTGACGGACAGGGCACCCAAATCCAAAAGCGCATCACCCAAAGGCTCGGCGGTTTCAGCAGCTACCGTGAATACCAGTTCACGATAAGACATGAGGCGCTTTCATCATTAGGATTTACCGCGACTCGCAGCTTGCTCTTCTAAGCGATGCTCTAAGTAGTGAATGCTGGTACCGCCTTCAATGAAGTTCGGATCTAGCATGAGCTCACGGTGGAGTGGAACGTTGGTTGTAATGCCGTCAATCACCATCTCAGAGAGCGCAATCTGCATACGGCGAATGGCTTGCTCACGAGTATTACCGTAAGAAATCAATTTACCAATCATGGAGTCGTAGTTTGATGGCACCACGTAACCACTGTAAGCATGTGAATCAACCCGAATACCAGGGCCTCCAGGCATGTGGAATGAACCAATTTTGCCAGGGCTCGGGGTGAACTTGAATGGATCTTCAGCATTCAGACGGCACTCAATGGCATGACCACGGAAAACAATGTCTTTTTGGCGATAGCTGAGTTTCAGGCCAGCGGCAATACGAATTTGTTCCTGAACGATATCCACACCAGTAATCATTTCAGTCACCGGATGCTCTACCTGAACACGGGTATTCATCTCAATGAAGAAGAATTCGCCATCTTCGTAGAGGAATTCAAATGTACCGGCGCCACGGTAGCCAATCTTGCGACAGGCTTCTGCGCAACGCTCGCCAATTTTGGCGATAAGACGACGATCAATGCCTGGTGCCGGTGCTTCTTCAATCACTTTTTGGTGGCGACGCTGCATAGAGCAATCGCGCTCACCCAACCAAATCGCATTGCCATGGGTGTCAGCCAAAATTTGAATCTCTACGTGGCGAGGTTTTTCTAAAAACTTCTCCATATAGACTTCTGGGTTACCAAAAGCACGGCCCGCTTCTTCTCGGGTCATATTGACAGCGTTGATCAGCGCAGCTTCAGTGTGAACCACTCGCATGCCACGACCACCACCACCGCCAGCAGCTTTAATGATTACTGGATAACCAACCTTTTTTGCTGTTGCAATAATCTCTTTTGGATTATCAGGAAGCGCGCCCTCTGATCCGGGTACGCAAGGGACACCAGCTTTAATCATGGCGCGTTTTGCGGAAACTTTGTCACCCATTAAGCGAATGGAAGCGGCTGTAGGACCAATAAAGGCAAAGCCAGATTTCTCAACCCGCTCTGCAAAGTCAGCGTTTTCAGAAAGGAAGCCATAACCAGGGTGAATTGCTTCTGCATCAGTAACTTCCGCTGCAGAAATAATCGCTGGCATATTCAGATAGCTGAGCGGAGATGGCGCTGGCCCGATACAAACAGCTTCATCAGCAAGTTTTACATACTTGGCTTCTTTATCTGCTGTGGAGTACACCACCACAGTTTTAATTCCCAACTCGCGGCATGCGCGTTGGATACGGAGAGCAATTTCTCCCCGATTGGCAATCAGAATCTTATCGAACATGTCGGCTCTGAGTTAAATAGCAGTGAATTGGAATTGAGCTAAAGGTAGTCAATTAAGCGATGATGAAAAGCGGCTGGTCAAATTCAACACCTTGACCATTCTCACAAAGAATTTCTTTGATCACACCAGCATGCTCGGATTCGATTTCATTAAGCAACTTCATTGCTTCAATAATGCAAAGCGTTTGACCTACTTTTACAGTGTCGCCAATGTTGACAAAGTTGGGAGACTCTGGGTTTGGAGCGCGGTAGAAGGTCCCCACCATTGGTGAGCGTGCAATAGAACCAGTTTCAACCGCGGGAGCTTCTGCAGCAGGGGCTGTTGCAACAGGTGCACTAGCTGCTGGTGTGGCTTGCATCGCAGGGGCCGGATTGGCATAAACCATTTGGCCAACTGGCGCAGGAGATCCAGCGTTCACAATACGAACACGATCTTCGCCTTCATTTACTTCTAACTCTGAAATGCCTGATTCAGAAACTAGGTCGATCAATGTTTTTAGTTTTCTCAGATCCATGTGAGTGCTTCCTCTCTTCTAATTCTTTAAATAGTTTTATTTCTGCAAGCGAGCAATAGCTGCTTGCAGGGCTAACTCATAGCCAATCGCGCCAAGGCCACAAATCACCCCGGTTGCAATATCGGACAAATAGGAATGTTTACGGAATTCTTCGCGCTGATGAATATTGGATAAATGGACTTCGGTAAATGGGATGGCTACCCCAGCCAAAACATCGCGTAATGCGACGCTTGTGTGGGTAAAGGCACCCGGGTTAATGATGATGAAATCAACCCCATCTTGTTTAGCCTTTTGAATGCGGTCAATTAACTCGCCTTCATGATTGCTTTGAAAAGTGCCGAGGTCAACAGACTGCGCTTTTGCCAGTTCGCCGAGCCTTTGGTGGATATCTTCCAGGGTAGTTTTTCCGTAAACATCAGGTTCACGAGTACCTAATAGATTTAGGTTTGGGCCCTGAATTACGAGAATTGAAGCTTTTTTCGACATAGATCCCTGTTTTTAGAGGCAGTTAAGCGTAAATTGCTAAATAACATCATGCTCGATTGCTTATGAAGGGAAGTATACCTTTTTAAAGCAAGGAATAGACTAAAAACTCACTACAAAAACAGGAATTTTCATTGCTTTTAAAGACAGATATCAGAATTAATGCTTAATTATTAGGCAAAAATTGATCGATAGAAAAATCCATTCACAGCTTATAAATACTTATAAAGCTGATTTAATGGCATTTCTGATGTCATCTTCGCTTATCTTACCTAATTTGCTATAGCTGGCCTTACCTTTGGCATTGATGATGATGGTGTAGGGAAGGGCGCCTTGGGAATTTCCCAGTTGCTTAGAAAGATTGCTACCTTCAAGACCACCAATTACAATCGGATAGCTCACTGGAGTTTTTGAAAGAAATTCACGAATATTGGAGGGTGAATCGATGCCAATGCCAACAAATAAGACATTTTGCTGCAAGAACTCTTGCTGAAGCTTATCTAAAGCAGGCATTTCTTCGACACATGGGGGGCACCAGGAGGCCCAAAAGTTCACCGCCAGCACTTTACCCTGCCATTCTTGGGTGTTGACGGTTTTTCCATCCGGCGTTTGCCAAGAATTGGCAAAAAATGCTTTAACAGCAGGATCGCTGGCCAAACCAGTTTTATAAATCCACTGGGAGGTTAGTACGCCCCCAAGGAGCGCCAAAAGGCTAATTGCGACGATGATGATCAATTGTCTACGGTTCATTGCAACTCCTTCGCTAAAATTCGCTAATGCATATACATATCTTGGGCATTTGCGGTACTTTCATGGGCGGCATTGCCGCAATTGCGAGGCAGGCTGGACACCGCGTTACTGGTTGCGATGCCAACGTCTATCCACCAATGAGTACGCAGCTTGAAGCTCAAGGCATCGAACTGATTGAGGGATTTTCCCCTGATCAATTATCTCAGTTTGAGACCATGCCTGATTTATTCGTGATTGGCAATGTGGTTTCTCGCGGCAATCCATTGATGGAAGCAATTCTCAATCAAGGGCTACCCTATATCTCTGGCCCGCAATGGTTGGGCGAACAAGTTTTGTATGGACGACATGTCTTGGCCGTAGCGGGTACGCATGGCAAGACAACTACTTCAGCTATGCTGACTTGGATTTTAGAATTCAATGGTTACAAGCCGGGCTATCTCATCGGTGGCGTGCCCCTGAATTTCACAGTGTCTGCACGTTTAGGTGAGAGTAAATATTTTGTCATTGAGGCTGATGAATATGACACAGCTTTCTTTGATAAGCGTAGTAAGTTTGTTCACTATCGACCACGTACCGCCCTATTGAATAACCTAGAGTTTGATCACGCCGATATTTTTGCTGATCTTGCGGCAATCGAAACGCAATTTCATCATTTAGTGCGCACTGTTCCTGGCGATGGTTTACTGGTTGTTAATGGCGAGGAGCCTGCATTGGCGAGCGTGATTACGCGTGGCGCTTGGGCGCCTGTAGCGCGGTTCGGGCAAGAACTCAAAAATGAATGGTCTTTAATTGCTCAAGAGGCTGATAGCTTCATCGTGCGCAAGGCAGGTAAAGAAGTAGCCACTGTGAAATGGGCGCCTGATTCTGGTGTGATGGGTAGACACAATCAACTCAATGCACTTGGTGCGATTGCTTGCGCAAATCATATTGGTATCTCGCCAGCAGATTCTGCACGTGCATTGGCAGAATTTAAGAATGTAAAGCGTCGCTTGGAAACGATTGGTGTTGCAAATGACATCACGGTCTATGATGATTTTGCCCACCATCCAACCGCGATCACGACTACAGTTGATGGCCTTCATCGCCGTGTTGGTAAAGCACGCATCTTGGCGGTGCTTGAGCCACGTTCAAATACGATGAAGCTCGGCGTCATGAAAGCTCAACTTCCTGGAAGTCTAGAGGCTGCTGACAAAGTATTTGCCTATGGCGCTAATGCCGGCAAGGAATCATTGGGATGGGATTTGGCAGAAGTCTTATCTCCACTCAATAAGCAAGAACAGGGTAAAGCACATGCCTTTGATGATCTTGAAGCTCTGGTGAAGGCGGTTGCGCATGAGGCTAAGCCTGGCGATCATATTTTGGTGATGAGTAATGGCGGGTTTGGTGGCGTGCATCAGAAAATATTAAAAGCCATTTCGGCGCAGTAAAAAATATAAGTAAATACAGAAAGCAAATCATGGGCGATAGATTAAAAGACAAAGTAGCCATCATTACTGGTGCCGCTAAGGGTATTGGTTTTGCTACTGCTCAGCGTTTTGCAGAAGAGGGTGCAAAAGTCATCATTACTGATATCAGTCAGGAGGCTGTTAATAGTGCGGCAGAAAAAACGCCTAATGCCGAAGGCTATGCCATGAATGTCACGGATCGCGCTAGCATTCAGTCTGTTGTAGATCAGGTAATGCAAAAGCACGGACGGATTGATATCTTGATCAACAATGCTGGCATTACTCAAGATGCACGCTTAATTAAGATGACCGAAGCTCAGTTTGATACTGTGATTGATGTCAATCTGAAGGGTGTATTCAATTGCACCCAGATAGTCGTACCGCATATGCTGGAAGCTGGCTCTGGCGCAGTGGTTAATGCATCAAGCGTTGTGGGTCTCTACGGTAATTTTGGCCAAACCAATTACTCGGCTACTAAATTTGGTGTGATTGGTTTTACAAAAACATGGGCGCGTGAATTAGGAGCTAAAGGCATTCGAGTCAATGCGGTGTGCCCAGGTTTTATCGCCACTGAAATGGTCATGGCCATGCCAGAAAATATTGTGCAAGATATTGAAAAGCGCAGTTGGCTTGGTCGCCTAGGCACCCCAGCAGAAATGGCAAATGTGTATTTATTCTTAGCGAGCAATGAGGCAAGCTATGTCAATGGAGTGGCATTAGAGGCCAGCGGCGGGATCTCGCTCTAAGCATGAATCTTTTATACGAAGAAGGTGGCGATATTAAGATCGCCACAGTCCAGTCTGCTGCAGGGGCTGGCGATACAGAGTCTTGGCAAGCCACGAGCCTTTCTGGAAAAAAAATCAAGCTCAAGGCCAAAGAGGTATGGCTGCGTTTTGAAAATCCAGAAGCTCAAATAGCCATGGATGAAGCCAACACACTTACTGCTGATATTGATTTACAGTTCCTTTGGGATTGCGCACCTGATGAAGAGTTTGGCTTGGTTGATGTGGCTCATGAGTACTTTGGCTCACAAGCGAGCATTCCGCAGCAAGTTGCTCTGGCGATTGCCTTGCAAGGTGCGCCAGTATTTTTCCGTCGCAAAGGGCGCGGACGGTTTCAGAGAGCTCCACTAGAGCAGTTACAGGCTGGATTGGCTGCTTTAGAGCGCAAGCAAAAAGAACTTGAACAGCAATCCGTTTGGCAGCAAGAGTTGGTTGCTGGCATCTTCCCTGAGTCACTGAAGTCTTCAGCCAAGCAATTACTTTTCTCGCCCGATAAAAATACCTCCGCCTATAAGACATTGATCGCAGCCTGTACTGAAACCGGGGAGTCTCCGGCGCAACTGATGATTCGTTGTGGCGCAATCGACTCTCCTTTGGCGTATCACCAGGGATTGTTTCTCAAAGCCCATTTCCCGAATGGTGCGGATCACAACCCGGCTATTAGCATTGATCAATCGGCATACGCATCAGCGGTTGCTGAGCTACCTCTTGCTCAGGTCCAGGCATTTTCCATTGATGATTCCGGTACTACCGAGATTGACGATGCCCTATCAGTTACACCAATTGAGGGTGGTCATCGGGTGGGTATTCATATCGCCGCTCCTGGACTGGTAATTACAAAAGATGATCCATTGGATCAAGTCGCTCGTAATCGAATGTCCACGGTGTACTTTCCGGGTGACAAGATTACGATGTTGCCTGATTCAGTCATTGAGCAATTCTCATTAGATGAGGGTATGCCAAGACCGGCCTTATCGATCTATGTTGATATTGATGCTGAAGGTATTGCTAATCGAGCGAGCTTGCAGATGCGTGCTGAGATGGTGCCGATGGCTGCTAATTTACGCCTAGAAAATATTGAGCATCTCGTGAGTGAGGAAAGTCTGTTGGATGAGGGTTCTAACTACCCGTATCGCAAAGAGCTGGCTACTCTATGGCAAGCTGCTAAACATCTGCATGCAGGGCGTCAAGAGAAGCGCGTAGCAAATGGTTTGCGTGCTGAGCAGTTAGGTGTCACAGATCCAAATGCCCTAGCAAGAGACTTTCATTTTCAGATTCAAGACGTTGATGGGGTGCAGCGTGTAGAAATCACCCCACGTCAACGCGGCTCTATTTTGGATACGATCGTTGCCGAGTGGATGATTTTCTGTAATAGCGCCTCAGGACAGCTTCTAGCAGATCATGGCCTTCCTGGGTTATTTAGAACTCAAAAGGGTTGGGGTCCATTGCGTACCCGGATGCAAACCACTCCCGGACCTCATGAAGGCCTTGGTTTGGACTATTACGCCTGGTGTACATCTCCTTTACGTCGGTATTCTGATTTGGTAAATCAATGGCAACTCATTGCGCTAGCAAAGCATGGCGTTACTGCCAAGATGGTTGCCCCATTCCCGCCGAGAGACGCTACCTTGATGGGTATTGCTGCTGACTTTGAATCTTGCTATCAAGCTTATGGCGAGTTCCAAGATCGCTTAGAAAAGTATTGGTGTTTACGTTGGATTACTCAAGACGGTGATTCGAAAACAGTGCATGTGCGCCATTTAAAAGAGGGTATGTCCAGAGTGGAGTTAGTACCTCTACATCTACCTATCCCTGAATTGGCAACCCATCCACGCATGACCCGTGCGGAAGTGGTGATCGCAGATGTAGATTTGCTGCAGCTAAGTGCTGGCGTTCGTGTGTTGGAGATCGAGGCAAAAATTGAATCTCCTGAAAAGCCTTCGGCTGATCAGGCTACCGAGCAGACTCCAGAGCAAGTGGTTTCGGATAATCCCAAAGAAGATGCTAGCCCAGATTAAATCGCTGGAGTTTCCATGTCCTGAAAGGCTTGCTGGGGCCTTGCGTTACTTGCGCAGCGCCTGGAATCGCCACCCATTCCGATTTGCCTTGTGCGCTTCAATACTGATCCACATTGTTTTCTTATCTTTCCGATGGGGCGTTGGAGAGATTCAGAACCGCAGACTCAATACGCCATTGAGCGTGGTTTTAGTAAACGCCAGCAATAAAACGCCACCTCAAAAAGCGAATAAGTTGGCGCAGGCTGATTTGCAGGGTGGCGGTAAAACAGAAACTCAAGATGCCACAGCAATGCACCGCGCAAGATTGGGTGCAGAGGCGCGACTAGAGGTTTTAGAAAAGCAGCAAAAACAAATGCTCGCTAAGCTAGATGAGCAGCGCAGTCGATCAGGCGGTCGCAAGAGTGGCGATGAGCAAAAAATTACGCCTCAATTAAATTCTTTAGAGGCTGAGTTAGCTAAACGCTTACAAATTGATGGCAAAGAGCCTAGACGTAAAGTATTGACTGGAGCCAATACCAAAGCAGTTACCTTTGCGCATTATTACGATGCGATGCGTCAAAAGATTGAGGCTTACGGTAGCGCTTTTTTCCCAAGGGCGAGTGGGCATCCCTTGTACGGCAGTCTAGTTATTGTCGTTAGCGTTGATAACCAAGGCAGAATCACTACAAACGCTCAAGGCAAGGATGGGCTCTCGATTGGCCGTAGTTCTGGTAATCCCGAGTTAGATCGCCAAGCGCTGGCAATTGTGAGAGCCTCTGCACCATTTGGTCCTTTTCCTTCAGAAATGCGCAATCAAATCGATGTCTTAGATTGGATCTCTACCTTTGAGTTCACACGTGATGGGGTAGATCGCCTCGAGCTGCGCCATTAATATTATTTGAAAAGTTTGCTAACTCAATTTACAAATTCGCTTATTCTGTAGTCATCATGAGCTCTACCGATTCCTCCTCCCTACATACCGATCCAAGCCTTTTTGCTGGCGTGGATGTCTATGTGGTTGCGGGTAATCCGATTGCTCATAGCAAGTCCCCAGTAATACATCAACGCTTTGCGGAACAGGCAAAGCAACGGATGCACTATGGACGTCTTCAGCCGGATATAGATTCATTTGCCCAAGCAGCGCAATCTTTTTTTGCTGCGGGGGGTAAAGGCATGAATGTCACTGTGCCGTTCAAGCTAGATGCTCAAAATCTGGCTGATGTATTAACGCCGCGTGCTCAATTGGCTGGTGCCGTTAACACTTTGTGGAAGACGGAAGGCAAAATTTTTGGTGACAACACCGACGGTGCTGGTCTAGTGCGTGATTTACTGGCTCAAGGTATTTCACTGCATAGCGCTCGCATTTTATTGGTCGGTGCTGGTGGGGCTGCCCGGGGTGTAATAGGTCCATTGCTTGAGCAATCTCCTAAGTCCCTCATCATTGCCAATCGTTCCAGCGCAAAGGCAGATGAGTTGGTTAAGCTATTTGCAGATTTAGCCGGCTCTAAGGAGGTAGCACTGGAGTCACGTACTTTGGCTGATTTAGAGGATGTTGCAAAAACTCAGCACCCATTTGATTTGGTGATCAATGCCACAGCTGCTGGTTTAACCGATGAGTCCCCATTGATGCCCGAAGCGGTAGCTAATATTTTTGTGCCCAGCTCTTTCGCTTATGACATGGTCTACGGTAAAACTACTGCCTTCATGCAGCAGGCCTTACAACGAGGTGCTCGCGTAAGTGATGGCCTTGGAATGTTGGTTGAGCAAGCGGCTGATGCATTCTTGCTATGGCGGGGCGCGCAATTGGCGAGTGCAATTGACTCCCGCGCAGTCTTAGCAGAGTTACGCAGTTAATTTGCCCTGATGCGCTGGCTTCTATATCCAGTGAAGTGTTTGCTCGCAGGGTTTATCGCCATGCAAATCTTTTTCGCCTTGCAGATTGCTTTGTGGATTAGCTTAGATCCCAGTAGTACTGCGTTTCAGAGGGCTGAGCGTTGGCGCTTATGCACTTGGCATTGGACCTGTCCAGTGCAATCCCATTGGGTGCCTTATGACAAGATCTCGAACAATCTCAAGCGCGCTGTTTTAGTCAGTGAAGACGATATCTTCTTTCAACACAAGGGTGTGCGAGTTGAAGATATGCAAAAAGCCTGGCAGAAAAATCAACAGCAGAATCAGCAAAAAGCCCAAGCAGGCAATAAATCCAAAATAGCGTTACGGGGTGGATCTACCATTACCCAGCAATTAGCAAAAAACTTATTTCTTTCGTCAGAGCAACATTATTTGCGCAAGGGACAGGAGCTCATCATTACGGGGCTTTTAGAGTTAATACTTTCTAAGCAGAGATTGTTTGAGATTTATCTGAATTCGGTAGAGTGGGGCGAGGGCATTTTTGGAATTGGCGCCGCCTCTCAGCATTATTTTGCTACAAGCCCAGCAACCCTAGATCGTGAGCAGGCTGCTGCTCTAGCTTCAGCACTGCCGGCGCCCAAGTGTTTTGACAAGCAACAGTATTGCCGTCGAGGAAGCATTAACTACTCCGCTCGCCAAGAATTTGTCTTGGAAAACATGGATAGAGTTGCCTTGGCGCCTTACCCAAAGAGTGGTTCGGGTAAATAATTCCTTGTTTTACTTAACTATTTGTTTGCAGCAGCTCGAAGTGCATCCCGAGTACTCATGGCGACGACTCTAGCCGCTTCTGCAAAATCAGCACCTGAACTGGCATACAGAATCGCTCGGGAAGAATTAATGATCATCCCTGCTCCTGGTTTGCCGGTTATTTTTCCTGCGCTGACAGTGGCATCAACGTCACCGCCTTGAGCGCCGATCCCTGGAATCAATAAAGGCATATCACCAACAATGGCGCGTACCTTGGCAATTTCTTCTGGGAAAGTAGCGCCGACTACCAGGCTGATCTGATCAGAACTATTCCACTGTTGTGCAGCCAGCTTGGCCACACGCAGATAAAGAGGCTCGCCATTGGGTGCCACATTTAGGAACTGCAAATCTGACCCGCCAGGGTTGGATGTGCGGCAGAGGACAATAACCCCTTTGCCTGTGTGCTTTAGGTAGGGCTCGATCGTGTCAAAGCCCATGTATGGATTCACGGTCACGGCATCAGCGCCGTAGCGATCAAATGCCTCCAGAGCGTATTGGTCGGCAGTACTGCCGATATCTCCACGTTTGGAATCTAGGATGACTGGGATGTGGGGATATTTATCTTTGAGGTGCTTGATTAGTTTTTCTAGTTGAGCCTCTGCTCTTTGGGAGGCAAAGTAGGCAAATTGGGGCTTGAAGGCGCAGACCAAATCCGCGGTCGCATCAGCGATTTCTCGGCAGAACTCATAGATGCCTTCGGCATTCCCTTGTAGGGAGGGGGGTAAGCGCTTTGGGTCTGGGTCAAAACCAACACACAGCATGCTGCCTTGGGAAGCCCATGCGTACTGGAGTTGCTGGTTAAAGGTATTTGAGCGAGAGTTCATTGGATTTGGCTTATTTTAGTGAAACTGTCATGTTCTATAGGATAAACTAGCGCACATTCCTTAGGAGTTCACCATGATCAACTTGTTCGTCCTGCAAAATGGCCGCCTCTCTCAAGAGCAAGTCGAAGATCGCAATGAATTATTGCAATATGCCAATCCTATCTGGATTGACGTGGTTGATCCAGAAGAAGAGGAATTAATTTGGATTAAAGAGGCATTTGGCGTACTTTTGCCTGAGTTAGATGACTTGGGTGACTTAGAAGCTTCTGCTCGTTATTTTGAGGCAGACGATGGTCACCTCCATATCCGTACCGATTTCTTATTGGATGAAGAAGAAACCTCTCGCAACGTTCGAGTAGCGTTTGTTCTGACCAAGCAAGTGTTGTTCTCAATTCATGACGAAGATTTGCCAGTGTTCCGTTTAGTTCGCTTGCGTGCGCGTTTGCGTCCTGGTTCAGTGAGCAATGCAAAAGATGTGTTGCTAGATTTGTACTCAACAGATGCTGAGTATTCTGCTGATGCTTTGGAAGAGGTTTATGAAAACCTGGAGCAAGCTGGTAAACGAGTCTTGCAAGATGACATCAATGATGCGGATGCCGAGCAAGTCCTCGAAACCATTGCCAAAGAGGAAGATACCAACGGACGCATTCGTCGTAACGTGATGGATACCCGCAGAGCCTTGTCCTTCTTGATGCGCAGCAAGTTACTCTCTGATGAGCAGCAGGAGGAAGCGCGTCAAATTTTGCGCGATATCGACTCTCTGGAAAACCATACTGCTTTCTTATTCGATAAGATTAACTTCTTGATGGATGCTACCGTCGGTTTTATTAACTTGAACCAATCCAAGATCATCAAGATTTTCTCGGTGGTATCAGTAGCCTTAATGCCACCAACCTTGCTTGCCAGTATTTGGGGAATGAACTACAAGCACATGCCTGAGTTAGATGCTACTTGGGGTTATCCAATGGCGATTGTTGCAATGGTAATTTCAGCAATCATTCCACTCTGGTATTTCCACAGCAAAGGCTGGATGAAGTAATTGGCAGTCTGAATTTGCACTTAATTTCTGAGTAGGGCGATTAACTCCGTCAGCGCAAATTCGGTTGCTTGCTGCCTTACTGCTTGACGATCACCGTCAAAATGCATGGTTTTAGTGAGGGTTTGATTTTCAGTCGCCCAGCCAAAACAAACTGTGCCTACGGGCTTCTCAGCGGTCCCGCCTGACGGGCCGGCAATCCCAGTGATAGAAATAGCCACATCACTTCCTGAATTGATTCGCGCACCTTCGGCCATGGCCTTGGCTACTGGCTCGCTAACAGCTCCATGGGATTCAATTAACCGGGCTGGGACCTCCAGACACTCCGTTTTCGCTTCATTGCTGTAAGTGATGTAGCCTCGTTCGAACCACTCGCTTGAGCCTGCAAGTTCAGTCAGGGTGGCAGATACAAGACCACCAGTACAAGACTCTGCAAGCGACACCAGCCAGTTTCTGGAAAGCAAAATCGCGGCTAAGGTTTTGGTGAGATCGGTTGAGTTCATTATCTAGTGAGAAACTGTATCAAGGCTACTGCGAGCAGTGTACAAAATGCAGCAGCAAGATCATCCACCACAATTCCAAATCCACGCCAAATAATTTGCAAGAAGCTTGATCGCTGAGCGCTATCACTTGCTGTATTTTTAAAGTGACGATCAATCATGCCGATGGGGCCTGGTTTGATGGCATCAAAAAATCGGAATAGCGCAAAAGCAATCAACTGCATCCAAATATTAGCTGGCATGATGAAGATAAGCACCAGCCAGAACGCGACGATCTCATCCCAAACAATACCGCCAAAATCTTTTTTACCAAGTTCTTCGCTGACATGGCCGCAGATCCAGCAGCCGAGCAAAATGCCGCCACCAATGATCCAGAGAAAGTCTGCCGTACTGAAAAAGTATTCACCCATTAGAAATGCAGCCCACGCCCAAAGCGTACCGGCGGTGCCCGGAGCTACAGGGCTTAACCCACTACCAAAGCCAAAGGCAATAGTGCGACTGGCAGTTTGAAAAACCCATTTGAAGTTTGGCTTCACTTCTGTGGAATGCTCAACGTTAGTCATTAGGCAAAGTGGTCAAATGAGTTGAGGAAAGGAGCTGCTTGTAAATCGCTCAGTAGTACTCCTGATGCATCTAGTAAATATACTCTTGCCTGATCATCTTTTCTCGGAAGTATTTTTCCAATGAGCGTTAGTGGCAAGTTCAGTGACTTACCAATCTCCTGTATTTTTTTCTGCTGGCTTGGTGGTGCAGTAAAGCAAAGCTCGTAATCATCACCGCCGCATGCGGCAAATAAATTTTGAATGGAAGATTCTTGTTTTTTCAAGATGCTCGATTTTGGTAATTGATCCAACTGAATTTGTGCGTCAACTTGCGATTGCTTCAAAATATGGCGTAAATCACCCAACAACCCATCAGAGACATCTAAAGCTGCGCTTGCCACATCTCTCAATTGAATGCCTAAGTCAATGCGCGGCATTGGTTGATGCATGCGGTCTTCAATTCGTTGTAAGTCTTCGCTAGATAGATCTATTTCATGACGCAGTGCAGCAAGAGCAAGTCTGGCATCTCCAACCGCACCCGAGACCCAAACGTCATCGCCTGCCTTTGCGCCAGATCTGCGAATAGCTTTACCGGCGGGGATGCTGCCAAAGGCGGTGATCGAGATGGTGAGGGGGCCTGCAGTGGTGTCGCCGCCGATAAGGGGGCAGGAATACTCCTTAGCAATGGCAAAAAGCCCTTTAGAGAAAGATTCTAGCCAGACTTCATCTACTTTTGGTAGGGCAATTGCCAAGGTAAAACCCAGCGGACTTGCCCCCATGGCCGCTAGGTCTGAAAGGTTAACTGCTAGGGCTTTGCGGGCCAATAGGGTGGGATCGGCGCCAGCAAAAAAGTGCCTGCCCTCAACCAACATATCGCTGGTAATGGCTATTTCTTCATTCCCTGGTGGTTTGATCAGGGCGCAGTCATCACCAATCCCCAAGGTAACGCCTTGATCTGCTTTAGAGCGCATTGAATCCGCACCCGTTTTGAAAAAACGTTCAATCAGGTCAAATTCACCGAGGGGGGTAGCGCGAGAAGACATGCCCCATTTTATGGTGGTTATGAAGCGAATGTCCGAGAGGAATAGAATTGAAGTCTTATAAGTCTTAGCTAAATGAAGATAAGACAGAACTTAGCGAGTTAGTGGATGAGCAAAGAAAATAATAAAGAGCAACAAATTGCAGCCTTAAGAGAGGCAGCGCTTCAGTACCACGAGTTTCCGACTCCGGGAAAAATTGAAATTGCCCCAACAAAGCAATTAACCAATCAACGAGACTTAGCCCTTGCATACACGCCTGGCGTTGCAGCTCCTTGCGAAGAGATTGTTAAAGATCCGGCAAATGCATTCAAGTACACCGCCCGTGGAAATTTAGTTGGCGTCATTACGAACGGCACAGCCGTTTTAGGTTTAGGAAATATTGGACCGCTGGCAAGTAAGCCAGTGATGGAAGGTAAAGCAGTTCTTTTTAAGAAGTTTGCTGGCATTGACGTTTTCGATATCGAAGTCAATGAAAACGATCCCGATAAATTAGTAGAAATTATTGCGGCACTAGAGCCAACTTTTGGCGGTATTAATTTAGAAGATATTAAAGCGCCTGATTGTTTTGTCGTTGAGCGCAAGTTGCAAGCTCGCATGAAGATTCCAGTCTTCCATGATGACCAACACGGTACAGCGATTGTGGTTGCAGCCGCCATCCTCAATGGTTTGAAGGTGGTTGGTAAAAAAGTAGAAGAGGTTAAGTTAGTCACCTCAGGAGCTGGTGCTGCTGCGCTAGCCTGCTTAGATTTATTGGTTGACTTAGGTATTCAGCGTAAAAATATTTGGGTTACTGACTTGGCTGGCGTTGCATACAAGGGCCGTAAAGAGTTGATGGATCCTGAAAAGGAGCCGTTTTGCCAAGACACAGATTTGCGCACACTTGATCAAGCGATTGAAGGTGCGGATATTTTCTTGGGTCTTTCTGCTGGGGGTGTACTCAAGCAAGACATGGTGAAGAAGATGGCACCGAAGCCATTGGTTTATGCCTTAGCAAATCCAACCCCTGAAATTCTTCCTGAAGAAGTGAAAGCAGTTCGTCCGGATGCAATCATGGCGACTGGTCGTACCGACTACCCAAATCAAGTAAACAACGTTTTATGTTTCCCATTCATTTTCCGCGGTGCTTTGGATGTGGGTGCAACAACGATTACTCGTGGCATGGAAGTCGCAGCGGTCAAGGCAGTAGCGGAATTGGCTCAAGCAGAGCAGAGCGAAGTGGTTGCTTCTGTTTACGGTCTCGATAACTTATCCTTTGGCCCGGAGTATTTAATTCCAAAGCCATTCGATCCTCGACTCATTACCGTGATTGCTCCTGCAGTTGCTAAGGCGGCGATGGATGATGGTGTAGCTCTACGCCCAATCAAAGATTTCGATGCCTATCGCAATCAGTTACAGCAATTCGTGTACCACTCTGGCACTTTGATGAAGCCACTCTTTAGCATTGCTAAACGTGTACCAGCAAATCAAAAACGCATTGTGTTCGCTGAGGGTGAAGATGAGCGTGTATTGCGTGCAGTGCAGATCATCATTGATGAGCATCTTGCTACCCCAATTCTGATTGGTCGCCCAGCCGTTATCGAGCATCGAATTGAGAAATTCGGCCTGCGTATGAAGGCGGGCGATGATTTTGAGATTGTGAATCCAGAGAATGATTCACGCTTCCGTGATTTCTGGCAAACCTACCTTGCACTCACAGAGCGTAAGGGTGTAACGCAGTCGTTTGCTAAGTTAGAAGTCCGCCGCCGCAACAGTTTGATTGGAAGTCTGTTGATTCAAAAAGGCATGGCTGATGGCATGATTTCCGGCACAGTCGGCAATATCGCTACGCACTTGAAATATATTGATGAAGTGATTGGGCATGAGCCTGGTGCGAATGTTTATGGTGCCATGTCAGGTTTGATTCTTCCAGGACGCCAAGTATTTTTAGTGGACACCCACATCAATCTAGACCCTACGGCCGAACAGTTAGCGGATCTCACTCTCATGGCCGCAAGTGAAATGAGAAAGCTAGGATTAGCTCCGAAAGTTGCCTTACTGTCCCATTCGAATTTTGGTTCTAGCAATGCCCCTTCCGCAGTCAAGATGCGTGCAGTGTTGGCATTACTCCAAAAGGCAGATCCAACTCTAGAGGTTGATGGAGAGATGCATGGCGATAGCGCTTTAGATGCAAGCATTCGAGAAGGTGCCGTATCTTCATCCTCACTGAAGGGCGATGCCAATCTCTTAGTCCTGCCAAACATTGATGCAGCAAACATTTCTTACAATTTGCTAAAAACAGCAGCAGGCAATGGCATTGCAATCGGCCCATTGTTGTTAGGTGTTGCTAAGCCAATTCACATCCTCACTCCGGCCGCAACTGTGCGTCGTATTGTGAATGTGACAACTTTGGCGGTTGTAGAGGCAGCGAGTAACGCCAGAGGCATTTCTTAAGAATCAGTAATATATGTAAGTTAGTAATAACTTACATATATTATTTCTATATAAATCAGTGCATTACATAAAATGCACTGTATTTGGGCTTGATTTGATGGCGTGTTAAGGGTAACCTAGCACCCATCATGAATAATCGCTCTGAAAACAGCAATACAGCAAGCTTCGATGAACATAGCCGTGCTGAAAGTTGGGATAGCAATGATCGACTGGAAACCGAATCATCCGCTGCCAACATTTATGCTGAAGGCGGTTTATCTCGTTTACAAACCTATGCAGCAAATCAAGTTTCGGGGAAAAAAGTGACAGCTTCTTGGCGTGCCGCTTTGGCCGTTCGCGATGCCGGACCGCCGGCAATGTTGCGCAGTGTGCGCCCTAATATCGTTCAATCTATTCGTGCTTTCCGTACTCCTGATTTGCAGGAAGCGGCAACTGAATTGGGTCAACACTTCATTTATGCCAATTGCGCAAATGCAATGACTAAAGGTGAGGTTTTGGAGTCGATTGCGATTGCGTACTCATTTACTAAGCAGCAGGCAAAAAATTACGATCCTTTGTTGGATGCTTTGACTACCACGGTAGACAAGTCTGGTCCACAGCCTGGATTTGTAGTGGTGCTCGAAGGACTGCCTTGCACTCAGAAGTTTGACAAAGAAGCTCGTGAAACATTGTTGGATGTTTTCCGTGATGCTGTTGATTTCTGGGCTGAGCGCCGAACTCCATACCGCGTCTTCTATTCTTTTGCTTAATCGCTGAAGTCTTGTAAGTCCTATAAATCGCCTCTATTTGAGGCGATTTTGCATTTCAAGATTCCATATGCTGTGTACGGCTGTAATAGCCACTACGCCCGCTGTTTCCGTTCTGAGTACCCGCTCCCCCAGTGAAACCAATTGATAGCCTGCTGCTTGCGCTTGAGCCTCTTCTTCAGGGGAATGACCACCCTCGGGGCCGATCATTAAGACGATATCTTGGGGATCATTTTCAATTAACACCGAATACAGGCTTTTCGTCGCATCTGGACTGAGTAGTAGTTTGAGTGCGGGTTTTGGACTTGCTTTTAAATAACTTTCAAAAGTTTGAATGGGCTCCAGGTTGGCAAGGACAGTGCGATCGCATTGTTCACAAGCTGCTTGAATGATGCCCTCCCAGTGGGCAAGCCTTTTTTGGGCACGCTCTAGGTCGCTAGAGCGGGTAAGTTTGAGAATAGAGCGCTCGCATTGCATCGGAGCGATATTTTGGGCACCTGTTTCTACCGCTTTTTCAACAATCCAGTCCATTTTGTCGCCACCAGCTAAGCCTTGAGCCAAAGTAATGGCATATGGGGTCTCACGATGGGTGTCGATATGGATATCCGTCAGTTGAACCTGACCCGTTTTTCCGCTCAAAGAGAGGAGCTCGCCCTTGGCAACTTGCCCCTTTCCATCAAATACGGGGAAGAATTCCCCAGTTTGGACACGTCGAACGCGCAAATGGTGGGCAACCTCTGGGGTGAGGGTGGTTGGCTTTTGGGATTCCCATGGCCCGGGAAGATAAAATTGAGGCATTACTGAAATATAGCCAATTAATTTTCCAGAGACCACTTTTACGATGTCAAATCTTCAAATTCGTATGGCCAATGCCATTCGCGCCTTATCCATGGATGCTGTACAGCAGGCAAATTCAGGTCACCCTGGCATGCCAATGGGTATGGCAGATATTGCTGTCGGTCTTTGGAATGAACATTTAAAACATAACCCAACAGATCCACATTGGATTGATCGTGATCGTTTTGTTTTATCCAATGGTCATGGATCCATGTTGCTGTATTCACTCTTGCATCTTTCTGGTTACGACTTGCCGATTGAAGAGTTGAAAAATTTCCGTCAATTGCATAGTAAAACTCCAGGACATCCTGAATACGGCATTACTCCCGGCGTAGAAACAACTACGGGTCCATTGGGTCAAGGAATTTCTAATGCAGTAGGAATGGCGCTTGCTGAAAAATTATTGGCAGAAGAATTTAATCGTCCTGGCTTTAATATCGTTGATCACTTCACCTATGTATTTTTAGGTGATGGCTGTTTGATGGAGGGCATTAGCCATGAAGTATGTTCTTTGGCTGGCACACTCAAACTCAATAAGCTGATTGCATTGTGGGATGACAACGGCATCTCGATTGATGGCAAAGTTGTTTCTTGGTTTAACGAAGATACCCCAAAGCGTTTTGAGGCTTATGGTTGGAATGTGATTCGTGCTGTTGACGGGCATGATGCAGAAGCCGTATCTGCCGCGATTGCCAAGGCTAAAAAGAGTGATAAGCCAACCCTGATCTGCTGCAAGACCGCGATTGGCCAAGGCTCACCAAATATGGCGGGTAGTGACAAGGTACACGGCTCCCCATTGGGAGCGACAGAAATTGCAGCTACTCGTGTTGCATTGAATTGGCCGTACGCGCCATTTGAAATTCCAAAAGATATTTATGCGGCATGGGATTTTAAAAAGCGTGGTCAAGCAGCAGAACACGAGTGGAATAAAGAATTTCAGAAATACAAAAACAAATTTCCAGAACTTGCTGCTGAATTGCAACGTCGTATGGCAGGTGATTTATCTAAAGATTTTGTATCCACATTAAATGCATACTTAAAAACTTGCCAAACTAAAGCAGAAACAATTGCGACTCGTAAAGCAAGTCAGAACGCGATCGAAGCTTTGGCACCTGCTTTGCCAGAATTCATGGGAGGCTCTGCCGACTTAACAGGATCTAACCTCACTAATTGGTCTTCATGCAAACCTGTGCGCGCTGATCAATGGGGTAACCATATTAATTACGGCGTTCGTGAATTTGGTATGAGCGCCATCATGAACGGCATTGCCTTGCATGGTGGTTACATCCCATTTGGCGGCACATTCTTAACCTTCTCCGATTACAGTCGTAACGCTTTGCGTATGGCTGCTTTGATGAAGTTGCGCAGTATTTTTGTCTTTACCCACGATTCAATCGGTTTGGGTGAGGATGGCCCAACCCATCAGTCAGTGGAGCATGTAGCTAGCTTGCGCCTCATACCGAACCTGATGGTTTGGCGTCCATGTGACACCACAGAGAGCGCTGTAGCCTGGGGCTCAGCCATTGAGCGTAAAAACGGCCCTAGCGCCTTGATCTTTAGTCGTCAGAATTGTCCATTTGTATCTCGTACTTCTGCACAAATTAAAGAAATCGCACGTGGTGGTTACGTTTTGCGTGATCCCTCCGGCAAGATTGATGCGGTCATTATTGCAACTGGTTCTGAAATTGCGCTTGCATTACAAACTGCGCAACAGTTAGAAAAAGAAGGTTTAGGTATTCGAGTGGTTTCAATTCCATCAACCACTGTCTTTGATCAACAAGATGCTGCCTACAAAGCAAAAGTATTGCCTGAAAATATTCCGCGCATTGCAGTTGAAGCGGGCGTGAGTGATTTCTGGTGGAAGTATGGTTGCGCAGCAGTTCATGGCGTAGATACCTTTGGTGAGTCTGCGCCTGCGCCAGTGCTGTATGAATATTTTGGATTAACGGCTGACCAGATTGCGAAAACAGTTAAACAATGCATCGCAAAGAAATAAATCAAAGTGCGGAATAAATTCAATATTAGTAAGGGGAAATAAATGACAATTCGTATCGCAATTAATGGTTATGGACGCATTGGTCGTATGGTATTGCGTGCTTTATATGAAGATCAGGTAAATGGTAAGCCACGTCGTGATATCAAGATCGTCGCAATTAATGCGATGGGTGATATTGCTATTAACGCCCATCTTACAAAGTATGACTCTGCTCATGGCCGTTTCCCAGCAGATGTATCCGTTGATGGCGATTGCATGGTGGTCAATGGCGATCGCATCAAAATGTTCTGCACACGTAATCCTGCAGAAACCCCATGGGGTGAGTTGGGCGTTGATTTAGTTTTGGAATGTACTGGTAAGTTCACTTCCAAAGAAAAAGCCATGATTCATATTGAGCAGGGTGCGAAGAAGGTGCTGATTTCTGCTCCTGGTGAAAAAGATGTAGACGCAACTATTGTCTACGGCGTAAATCAAAATGTATTGAAGCCAAGCGATGTTGTTGTCTCTAATGCTAGCTGCACAACCAACTGTTTAGCCCCATTGGTAAAGCCGCTCTTAGAAAAGATTGGTATCGAGTCTGGTTTGATGACTACGATTCATGCATTTACTAATGACCAAGTGTTAACAGATGTGTATCACAAGGATATGCGTCGTGCGCGTTCAGCCGTTACCAGCATGATCCCAACGAAGACGGGTGCTGCTAAGGCAGTTGGTTTGGTTTTGCCGGCATTGGCAGGTCGCTTTGATGGCTTCGCAATGCGTGTACCTGTCATTAATGTTTCTGTTGTTGACCTCACTTTTGCTGCTAGTCGCGCCACCAGCGTTGACGAAGTGAATGCCATTCTGAAGACTGCTAGCGAAGGTGAGCTCAAAGGCATTTTGGGCTTTAATACATTGCCCTTGGTATCCATCGACTTTAACCATGATCCACGCCCAAGTATTTATGACGCCTCCCAAACTCGCGTTTCTGCGGATGGCAAGCTGGTGAAGGTATTGGCTTGGTATGACAACGAATGGGGTTATTCAGTGCAGATGCTCAATGCCGCTGAAGCATTAATGGCTGTAAAGTAAGAAAAAATAGATAAGAGTAGCTAAGAGCGTCTAAAAGTTGTTAAAAAACGTTTAAATCCTATTTTTCGGCTTAATTGTGTAAAAAAGACCTCAAATTGAGGTCTTTTTTGCTTCTACAGTGCTAAAAACGGCTTACTTTGGCTGTCTTATTTAGCTTGTTTATTGCGGCAATTCTTCTTTAAGCAGTGGCCATACATGGCTAAAGAATGCTCTTGGAGCTTAAAACCCAGGTTTTTGGCAATATCGCGCTGCCTTTTTTCAATGGCTTCGTCTACAAATTCCTCTACATGGCCACAATCGATACAAACCAGGTGGTCGTGGTGCTGACCCTCATTCAATTCATAGATTGCCCTGCTATCCCCTTTGCTAGATTCAAAATGACTACGCAATAGAAGGCCGGCCCGCTCAAATTGGGTGAGTACCCGGTAAACCGTTGCCAGACCGATCTCTTTGTCTTCTTTGGCTAAGGCCATAAAGACATCTTCGGCGCTAAAGTGGGTTCCCCCGTTTTGATGAAAAAAATCGAGGATTTTCATCCTTGGGCCGGTAGCTTTTAGGCCAATATCGCGTAAATCTTCAGGGCTAGGGTTTTGGGTCATATTTATGGCATTGGGAGCTAAAATCAATGTCTTAATGATACGGCCAGCCATGCAAAATTGCCTTGAACTTTTTATCCGTTTTTTGAACCCGTTTTTGAAGGGTGTTTATTCCCCCGCTCGATTGGGGCTAGTGTCTTTGACTCTGCTGGGATTGATGGGGGTTGTTGGGTGCACTTCTGCTGTTGATGAAACTCAACGCGCATGGATGAATAAGGTTTTTAGACCCTATGTTCCTGATGTTGTGCAAGGTAACTTCGTCTCTAGTGAGCAGTATTCCAAATTGCAACTAGGGATGACACGCGAACAGGTGCGTCAAATTATGGGTACACCATTGTTAGCTAGTTACTTCCACGCAAATCGCTGGGATTATATTTTTGAATTTAAGCGCGCTGGACAGGTTATGGGCAAAGATCGTCATGTCACAGTGTTCTTTGATGGCGATAAAGTAGTGAAGTTTGATGGTGATGCTTTGCCAACAGAAGTTGAGATGGTTGCCGAGATCGATAACTACGCTAAAACCAAACGCTCGTTCTGGGAGGTCATCACAGGCACCAATAAGCCACCAGTCACGCCACCATTGCAGCAACCCGAACTCATGGTGCCAAGTACAACGGATAATTTGGCAGCGGGTGCGGCCATACCACCAGCTAGTACTAGCAGTTCATTCTGGGACTTTTTTAGTTTTTCTAAAAAGGATCCAAATGTTCAGCCTGAGCCATTGGGTCCTGGTGCTCTCAATGTTCCGCAGGCCAGTGAAGCCAAGTAAAAAATGACTTATGTGTTGATGCTGAAGTAAGTTGCTTCAGCAACTTTTAATCAGAAGCGAAGAAAAATGATGAAGATTGCAATTGCTGGGGCAACAGGCCGTATGGGCAAGATGTTGATTGAGACTGTCCTCAATACAGCTGATGCAGAGCTGGTGGGTGCGCTTGAGCATAATGCTTGCCCACAGCTGGGTGAAGACGCTGGCGCCTTCTTGGGCAAAAAGACGGGTGTAGTGATTTCTTCTGATGTTGCTCAGGTTTTGGCTCATGCACAATTCTTAATCGACTTCACCAGGCCAGAAGGCACTATGGCCCATTTGGCTGTTGCTGAAAAGACGGGTACCAAAATGATTATCGGTACAACAGGCCTAACCACCGATCAAATTGCTAGCTTGAAAAAAGCATCTGCAAAGTTGGCGATTGTTTTTGCTCCAAACATGAGCGTGGGTGTGAATGCCACTTTTAAGTTGCTGGAGATCGCGGCAAAGATGCTCAATCAAGGTTATGACATTGAGATTATTGAAGCGCATCACAAGCATAAGGTCGATGCCCCTTCTGGTACCGCACTCAAGATGGGTGAGGTGATTGCGAATGCTTTAGGTGAAAAGCTTGATGATGTTGCCGTGTATGCCCGCGAAGGTCATACCGGTGAACGTAAAGAAGGTTCAATTGGTTTTGCAACGATTCGTGGTGGCGATATTGTTGGCGACCATACTGTCTTATTTGCAGGTGATGGTGAACGTATTGAAATCAGTCATAAATCTTCAAGCCGTCAGTCCTATGCGCAAGGTTCATTGCGTGCGGGCCGTTTCTTGCAAAACCAAAGTACCGGTTTATTCGATATGCAAGATGTTCTTGGCTTACGCAAGTAATTATTCAATTAATTAAAAATAGAAGAAAAGAGTTGTCTAAGAATGAGTAAGGATTATGACTACCGCAGTATTGAAGCGGCAGCGCAAGCTGATTGGGAAAGTGCGCAAGTCTATCAAGTAGCCGAGAACGCAGTGGATGCGCAGGGTAAGCAGAAGCCAAAGTACTATGCCTGCTCAATGTTGCCTTATCCATCTGGCAAGCTCCACATGGGACACGTGCGTAACTACACCATTAACGATGTGATGGCGCGCCAGCTACGCATGCAAGGCTTTAATGTTCTCATGCCTATGGGTTGGGATGCCTTTGGTATGCCCGCAGAAAATGCGGCGATTCAGAATAAAGTTCCCCCCGCTAAATGGACCTACGACAACATTGCTTATATGAAAAAGCAAATGGCTGCGATGGGTTTAGCGATTGATTGGTCACGTGAAGTGGCTACCTGTAGTCCTGACTACTATCGTTGGAACCAGTGGCTCTTTTTAAAGATGCTTGAAAAAGGTATCGCGTATCGCAAAACGCAAGTGGTGAATTGGGATCCAATTGATCAAACAGTTTTGGCGAACGAGCAGGTGATTGATGGTCGTGGTTGGCGCTCTGGCGCTTTAGTAGAGAAGCGCGAGATCCCTGGTTATTACTTCAATATCACAGCGTATGCAGAACCATTACTTTCTGGTTTAGATGGCTTGGGCTGGCCAGAGCGCGTCAAGACTATGCAGCAAAACTGGATCGGCAAAAGTCGTGGCGTGCGTTTTGCTTTTAAGCATGACATTGCTGATGATCACGGTAACTTTATTCAAGACGGCCTCTTGTACGTGTTCACTACCCGTGCAGACACCATCATGGGTGTTACGTTCTGCGCGGTAGCGGCTGAGCATCCATTGGCTGCCAAGGCAGCCGCTAACAATCCCGAGCTCGCAGCATTTATTGAGAAATGCAAAACTGGTAGCGTGATCGAGGCTGATCTAGCTACTCAAGAAAAAGAAGGAATGTTCACCGGCCTGTATGTCACACATCCTTTGACGCACGAGCCAGTACCTGTCTGGGTTGGTAATTACGTATTAATGTCTTATGGCGATGGTGCAGTGATGGGTGTGCCGGCTCACGATGAGCGCGACTTTGCTTTTGCGCTGAAGTACGAGTTGCCAATTAAGCAAGTAATTGCGCTCAAAGCCGAGTCGCCAATGTTTAATGCCACCCATTGGGAAGATTGGTATGCCCAAAAAGAAGGTGTAGTTTGTTTTAACAGTGCTCAGTTTGATGGCTTATCCTATGAAGAGGCGGTGAGCGCTGTTGCGAAAGAATTTGAAAAGCTTGGCATTGGCGAAATCAAGACTACCTATCGATTGCGTGATTGGGGAATTTCTCGTCAGCGCTATTGGGGTACACCGATTCCGATTATTCATTGTGGCGATGAGAGTAATCCAGGTTGTGGCGCCGTACCTGTACCTGAGGCAGACCTACCGGTCGTGTTGCCGGAAGATTGCGTACCAGATGGTAGCGGTAATCCACTCAATAAGCGTGCTGACTTCTTGAATGTGAAGTGTCCGAAGTGTGGCAAACCTGCGCGCCGAGAAACTGACACCATGGATACCTTTGTGGATTCCTCTTGGTATTTCATGCGCTATACCGGACCTAATGCTAAGACTATGGTCGATGAGCGCAATGAATATTGGATGCCGATGGATCAGTACATTGGCGGCATTGAGCATGCGATTTTGCATTTACTCTATGCGCGTTTCTGGACTAAGGTCATGCGAGACCTTCATCTCATTACCTTTGATGAGCCATTCCAGAATTTACTCACCCAAGGCATGGTTCTTAATGAGACTTACTATTCTGAAGATGCTTCGGGTAAAAAGACTTGGCTTAATCCCTTGGATGTGGAATTAGATCTTGATGAGAAGGGTCGTCCGCAAGGCGCCAAGTTGATAGGTGACGCTTCAAATACGCCAGTCATCATTGGCGGTGTTGAGAAGATGTCTAAGAGCAAGAATAATGGTGTTGATCCCCAGGCTTTGATTGATCAACATGGTGCTGATACTGCGCGTCTATTTGTAATGTTTGCTGCTCCTCCTGAGCAACAGTTAGAGTGGTCTGGCGCTGGCGTGGATGGCGCCTCTCGTTTCTTGCGTCGGGTCTGGATGTATTCCAGTAGTCACGCTAGTGTCTTGCGTGATGCATCTGATGGCTTGCCCACCAGCTTTAGCGATGCGGAAAAAGAATTGCGTCGCGAAGTCCATACGATTCTGAAGCAAGCTAATTTTGACTATCAACGTCGCCAGTACAACACGGTTGTTTCTGCTGCGATGAAGATGCTCAATATTCTTGAGCCTATCAAGTTGGAGCAGAATTCTGCCATTAGTGCGCCAGTCTTGCGAGAATGCTTAAGTATTTTATTGCGCGTTCTCTATCCAGTAGTTCCACACCTGACCCATGTGTTGTGGAAAGATCTTGCTTATACAAAGACTTACGGGCCTTTGCTTGATGCTCCATGGCCTTCTGTAGATGAAGCGGCATTGGTCCAGACTGAGCTGACTTTGATGCTTCAGATTAATGGCAAGTTGCGTGGCGATATTAAGGTGCCAGCAGATGCCAGCAAAGAGCAGGTTGAGTCATTGGCTTTACAAAGTGAGCCCGCACAAAAGGCTTTGAATGGCAATTCACCGAAAAAAGTGATTGTGGTGCCCGGTCGTTTGGTCAATATTGTTGCCTAACCTTTTATAGAAACGAAAGCGATGAGCGTAAATCACCTGCGACGTGCAATGTTAGGTTTAATGGTCACAGCACCTCTGAGTGGCTTAATTGCTTGCGGATATCGCTTGCGAGGCATGGTGGATTTACCTTTTAAGGTGATTGCGATTACTGGTAACCCATCTCCACCACTGAGAGCAGACTTGCAGGCAGCGATCTTGACTGGCACTGATGCCAAGGTCGCGATTAATCCTAAAGATGCAGATCTCATCTTGGAAATCACCAACGATATTAATGGTCGTGAGATTTTGGCTTACAACTCCAATGGCCAAGTATCAGCTTATCGCCTCAATATTCGTGTTGGCTTCAGAGCCTTTGATTTAGCTGGAGCAGAAATTGTTCCTGAGGCGGAAATTTATATGACTCGCGATATGGACTTCACGGTTTCTACTGTTTTGGCTACCGATGTTCAAATTCAGCAATTCTTAACTCTGATGCGTAAAGATTTGGCTATCCAGATCTTGCGCCGTGTTGCAGCGGCTGCAAAAGCCCCGCAATCAAGAGCTTTCTAGAGGTAGATTAAGGCATGGTTAAAGTTGATGCCTTACAAGTGCACCTCAAGTCTTTGAGTTCTGGTGGCGCCATGTTGCCGTTATATGTTTTTAGTGGCGATGAGCCGCTGTTGATGATGGAAGCGATGGATCAATTGCGATCTGCAGCCAAGAAACAAAATTTCACTGAACGCGAAGTCTTGTTACAAGAGCGTGGATTTGATTGGAGTGCTCTTCTAAGTGCTGGTCAGACCATGTCTTTGTTTGGTGACAAGCGTTGGGTCGAGTTGCGTATTCCGACGGGTAAGCCTGGGCGCGATGGAGCGGATGCTCTTAAACAGTTCGCTGCGCAAATTGCCTCTCAGTCAACTGGTTCTGATGGCCCGGATACCGTTGTCTGTATTGTGTTGCCTCGCTTGGATGGTAAGACCAAGACTTCTGCGTGGTTCAGTGCTTTGGACGATTCCGGTATGGCTATTCAGATCGATTCTTTGGACCGCAGCCATTTGCCACAGTGGATCGCTGGACGACTCAAGCGCCAAGATCAAGAGGTAGAGGCAGGACCGGAAGGTCAGCGCGCACTTGAGTTTATTGCCGATCAGGTAGAGGGCAATTTGATTGCTGCCCATCAAGAAATTTTGAAGTTGGGTTTGTTATATCCCGTAGGAAAACTCAGCGAGGAGCAAATTCGCTCATCCATTCTGAAAGTGGCGCGCTACAACGTTTTTGAATTGACTGAAGCAATGCTGGCTGGAGATCTGGCTAGGCTCAATCGCATGCTAGATGGCCTTAAAGGTGAGGGTGAGCCGCTGGTATTGATTCTGTGGAGCGTAACTGAAGAGCTTCGGATACTATCTAAATTGAAG
This sequence comes from Polynucleobacter sp. MG-28-Ekke-A2, assembly GCF_035012985.1. Classification (NCBI taxonomy): domain Bacteria; kingdom Pseudomonadati; phylum Pseudomonadota; class Betaproteobacteria; order Burkholderiales; family Burkholderiaceae; genus Polynucleobacter; species Polynucleobacter sp. MG-28-Ekke-A2. The sequence goes on from NZ_JAYGQU010000002.1 coordinate 180,285, forward strand.
GCTGCAAGCGATGCGGGTGAATCAGTGCAGAACTTGATGCGTGCAAACCGGATTTGGGGAAATAAAGAGCGTTTATACCCAGTAGCATTGAGAAGGATTCAGCCCCTCAAGCTGCGAAGAGCAATGCAAGTAGCTGCAGGACTAGATCGCCAAGTAAAGGGTTTGCATGCTGCTGAATTGCCTGCCGACCCATGGGATGGTTTGCGTTTAGTTGGAAATTTGCTGCGTTAAGAAGTGCGAAACAATACATAAGAGATTAAGAAATGATTTCATCCATTCAAGAAATGATGCAAGACATTGGAATGCGAGCACGCGCTGCATCGCGTGCAATGGCGCGCGCATCAAGCGAGCAAAAGAACCAGGCTTTATTGCATATTGCTAAAGTGGTTCGTCAGCAAGCCACTGAAATTCAGAAGATTAATCAAGTGGATGTAGAGCGCGCAAAAGGCAATGGGCAAGATCCTGCTTTTATTGATCGCCTAACCATGACTCCTAAAACGATTGAAACCATGGCTTTAGGTTTAGAGCAAATTGTTTCTTTGGATGATCCGATTGGCAAAATTTCTGCTTTGCAAAAGCAGGCTTCTGGCATTGAGTTGGGTCAGATGCGCGTACCTCTGGGTGTTATTGGCATCATTTATGAGTCTCGCCCAAACGTCACTATTGATGCTGCTGCCTTATGCTTAAAGTCTGGCAATGCCGTGATTTTACGGGGTGGTTCCGAAGCAATTGATTCAAATACTTTATTGGCTCAGATTATTCAAGAAGGTCTGGCTTCTGCTGGCTTGCCTAAAGACGCAGTGCAAGTGGTGACTACTACCGATCGTAGCGCAGTCGGCGAGATGATTACCATGACCCAATATATTGATGTGATCGTGCCTCGTGGCGGTAAGAGTTTGATTGCCCGTCTTATGGCTGAAGCGCGAGTACCGATGATTAAGCACTTGGATGGTATTTGTCATACCTATATTGATGCAGATGCTGATGTCGCTATGGCAGTAAAGGTCTGTGATAACGCTAAGACTCAACGCTACGCCCCTTGCAATGCAATGGAGACCTTGTTAGTCAATCAAGATATTGCACAGAAAGTCTTGCCAACGCTTTGCAAGATTTATCAAGATAAAGGTGTGGAGTTGCGGGTTGATGATTTGACACGCAAAACACTTGAAGCAAATGGTTTTCAGAATCTGGTCGATGCCAAAGAAGAAGATTGGCAAACTGAGTACTTGGCCCCTATCTTGTCCATTAAGACAGTGGCTAATATCGATGAAGCCATGAATCATATTGAGCAATATGGCAGCAAACATACTGATGCCATTATTACTAATAACAAAGCCCAGGCCGATCGCTTCTTGCGTGAAGTGGATAGTGCTAGCGTGATGGTTAATGCCAGCACTCGCTTTGCAGATGGCTTTGAATATGGTCTAGGGGCTGAAATCGGTATCTCCAATGACAAGCTGCATGCCCGTGGCCCAGTTGGGTTAGATGGCTTGACCTCATTGAAGTATGTGGTTATGGGCCATGGCGAGATCCGGACCTAAAGTAAAAAGATAAACAGAGCAAAAAATATATGAGCAACGCCTACCTCTGGGTAAAAACCTTTCACATCGTCTTCATCACCTCTTGGTTCGCCGGTTTGTTTTACCTGCCTAGAATTTTTGTGAACTTGGCTGAAGAGAAAAACTCTGATGCTTGTGCCCGTTTATTGGGTATGGCAGATCGCCTCTTCCGCTTTATGACTATCTTGGCTGTGCCAGCCGTAATACTAGGTTTGACACTATGGCTTTACTTTGGCATTGGTGCTGGCGATATCTGGATGCATGCCAAATTGTTCTTTGTGATCTTAGTTATTGGGTATCACCATGCCTGTTTAAGTTTGCTCAAAAAGTTTCGTGCGGGAGTCAATAAACGATCTGGCGTTTGGTTTCGTTGGTTTAATGAAGTCCCAGTGATCTTGTTGGTCATTATTGTTGCATTGGTGTTGTTTAAGCCTTAAGACCAGCTTTTTAATACTACTCAATACCGTTTAATTTTTTAATCCCCCTACTTAAAGACTGTTAGCCCCATGAGATTTTTTGTTGTTTGTCCAGGCGGTTTGGAAGTGCCGCTTGCCCAGGAGCTAGCCGAGATTGCTGGACGCCCAGAATGTAAGGCATTAGGAGCATGGGTAATTGATCCTACGCCCACAAGTCCTACCGGTGGTGTTGGTCTTGCTGCTCCGATCTCTGCTGCAATGGCGCTGAACTTACATTCTCGTATTGCGAGTCGGGTGTTATTGCAAATGGCTCAAGCACCTTATCGGCAAGAAGAGGACTTATATAAATTAGCGAGCGGCTTGGCGTGGGAGGAATGGTTTAGTTCAAAGCAAACTTTACGAGTGGATGTGACGGCACATCGCTCCCCATTAAAGAGTTTAAATTTTGCAACGCTCAAAATTAAAGATGCCATTGTTGATCGTTTACGTGACGTGACTGGCGATCGTCCTAGTATCGATACTGCGTTTCCGGACGTGCGAGTGCAGGCGCATTTGACAGCAACCCAAGTTACGATTTATTTGGACACTTCAGGCGAAGCATTGTTTAAGCGGGGCTGGCGCGACGAAAAGGGTGATGCACCCCTGAAGGAAAATTTAGCAGCCGGTATTTTGTCGATAACCTCTTGGAAACCAGGCCAAACCTTATTTGATCCTATGTGCGGTAGTGGCACCTTCTTGATTGAGGCTGCGCAGATTGCATTGGCTGTTCCTCCTGGCGCTATTCGTGCAGGCATGTATGGCGATGATGCCAAACCAAGTCGATTGGCTTACCGCCCTTTGGTGACATCTGCCCATGGCTTTGGGTTTCAAAGACTCAAGCCGTTTCATGAAGCTGCTGAGCAAAAGCGCTGGGTAGATTTGAAAGAGGCGGCGCTTGCTTTGATGCTGGAAAAGCGTAAGCAATATTCAAATGTCGATGCTCTGAAAATATCCGGTGGCGATATCAACGAGAAATTAGTATCAATGTTCAAAGGCAATTGGCAAAGAGCCCAATTACCCGATCAGCCGGTGGTACGTCAGGTGGATGCCTTGGCTGCCAAAGCACCTGGCAATCTGAGTGAGGGTGTGATGTTATTAAACCCCCCTTATGGCGAGCGTCTGGTCATTAAAGGTGGACGTGGTCAGGATCGCGCTTCTCCTGAAGATGCTAACTACGATGATGAACCTGATAATCGTTTTGAATTGAACTTAGAGACTGGCCGTCAAAGTGCTAAACGTTCAAGTCGTGAATCCTTGAAGAAGCTTCAAGCCCAGGAAGAGCAGGATCCAAAGTTTGTCGAGTTTTTGCGTCAATTTGGACAGCATCTCAAAGACGATTTTGGTGGCTGGAATATTTTTGTTTTGACTGCGGATATGGCTCTACCAGGTCAGCTACGCATCAAAGAATCCAAGCGCACCCCTTTATTTAACGGTCCTTTGGAGTGCCGTTTATTCAAGTTTGAGATGCATGCTAAGCGACCGGCTTAAAGCACTCAAAAACTTTAAAATAAAAGAGCAGGCTTAATGCAGCTAAATTCAAGCAGCAATTGATACTCAGAGAGTTAAGTAATGGAATTTAAAACGTATATGTGTTTGATCTGCGGTTGGGTCTATGACGAAGCCGCTGGACTGCCTGATGAAGGTATTGCACCAGGAACCCTCTGGAAAGATGTGCCGATGAATTGGACCTGTCCAGAGTGCGGTGCACGCAAAGAAGATTTTGAAATGATGGCAATTTAATTCGGAAGTAATGATGGTAAAAGTAGATCAAAACGAAGTTTTATTTGAGCGTGCACAAAAGACAATTCCTGGGGGTGTCAACTCTCCAGTGCGAGCATTTCGTCAAGTGGGCGGAACTCCCCGTTTTGTTACTAAAGCCCAGGGCCCTTATTTTTGGGATGCCAACGGTCAGCGCTATATCGACTTAATTATGTCTTGGGGTCCGATGATTGCTGGCCATGCTAATCCCGAAGTTGTTTCTGCAGTTCAGAAAGCCGCTGAGACCAGCTTTAGTTATGGCGCTCCGACTGAAGGCGAGATTGAATTAGCTGAGCGTATCTGCGCGCTTATGTCGAGCGTTGAACAAGTACGGATGGTTTCTAGCGGAACTGAAGCGACGATGAGTGCTTTGCGTCTGGCTCGCGGTTACACTGGCCGTGACTTAATTATTAAGTTTGAGGGTTGCTATCACGGCCATGCCGATAGTCTCTTAGTCAAAGCAGGCTCAGGCTTACTTACCTTTGCCGACTCTGCCCAAAATGCGCCTTCTTCTGGTGGCGTTCCGCAGGATTTGGTTAAACACACTTTAGTGCTGCCATATAACGATATTGCTGCGATTGAAGAAGTGTTCAAAAAACAGGGCGATCAAATTGCTGCCGTCATCATTGAGCCTATTGCTGGAAATATGAATCTGATTCAGCCTTCAAAAGAATTTTTATCGGCTATTCGAAGTTTGACGAGTAAGCATGGCAGCGTTTTAATCTATGACGAAGTGATGACTGGTTTTAGAGTCGCCTTAGGTGGCGCTCAGTCCTTGCAGGGCATAACCCCTGATCTAACTTGCCTTGGTAAGGTCATGGGCGGCGGCATGCCTATGGCGGCGTTTGGCGGCAAGAAAGAGATTATGAACAAGCTTGCCCCTTTGGGTAATGTTTATCAGGCGGGCACTTTATCTGGCAACCCAGTAGCAGTTGCTGCAGGCCTAAAAACTTTAGAGATTATTTCTCGCGAAGGTTTCTACGAATGCTTGACTGGCCAAACAGAAAAGTTGATGGCGGGCTTAAAACAAGCTGCAGATAAGGCCAATATTCCTTTTGCTGTGGACAGCGTTGGCGGTATGTTTGGCTTTTACTTTGCCGCTCAAGTGCCAACTACTTTTGAAGCGGTTACTAAAACCAATATTGAAGCGTTTAAGAAATTCTTTCATCTGATGTTAGATGAAGGTGTTTATCTAGCGCCTTCAGCTTATGAGGCTGGCTTCACATCCATTGCACATGACAATGCTGTGGTCGATGCCATCATTGCTGCTGCCGAGAAATCATTTAAAAAACTTTAAAAAAGTTTTTACTTCCAGGGAAAAATTACATTCGGAGTGGGTGGTCATAGCCACTCACCTGAATAATTTCTAGATTTTTGGAGTCTTTATTGGAGCTTGAAATCTCCAGAGCAGTGAGTTTCCCACCCCACACGCAGCCGGTATCGAGTCCAATCACATTGTCTTGACGCAATAAGCCCAATGTAGACCAGTGGCCAAAATAGGTGAGGACATCTCGAGTCTTCCTGCCTGGGACTTTGAACCAGGGGATATAGCCTTTAGGGCCTTGCTCTAGGCCTTCCTTGCTCTCAAATTCCATTTTTCCAGTTGGTGTGCAGAAACGCATTCTAGTTAAAGTGTTGGTAATCACGCGTAGGCGTTCATAACCTTTCAGAGATTTGTTCCATTGATTTGGTGTATTGCCATACATATTGGCTAGAAAATCTTTATACGATTTACTACGTAAAGTTTTTTCAACTTCTTGAGCACATTCAATCGTTTGCTGTAAGTCCCATTGTGGCAGGACGCCCGCGTGCACAGTTAAAACATTGCCGTTACTTAGCGCCATTGGACGGTTTCGAATCCAATGAATGAGTTCTCTGCGATCGGGCGCCAACAATATGGGTTCTATGGTATCCAGCCCTTTCGATTTGCGAAGTCCTGCATCGATTGCTAGGAGGTGTAGGTCATGATTGCCAAGAATGCATTCAGCGCGACCTGATTCCTGTAAGGCTTTTAGTTGGCGTAATGCACCAAGTGAGTCTGGACCACGATTAACGAGATCCCCTAAAAAAATCAGCTTGGATTTTTTAGGGAGTTTCTTGACTAGGGCTTTCAGAGAGGGCGCACAGCCCTGCACATCGCCTACGGCGTAGATCTTGCTCATACCCTATCTTAAATCGGAACTGTGAATAGGGCTCTAATGATTCCGTGTATTAGGCAACTTTTTTGACTACTCTGTAACGCACTAAGGTATTTTTGCGCGCTTCATCATGATCTACTACTGGCAGTGGGTAGTCGCGACCGATGACGATCCCGGCAGCCTCTAGCTCAATATGGCCAGTTTTCCAGGGGGCGTGAATAGACTTTTTAGAGAGCTTTTCTAATTGCGGCAGGTAGCGTTTGATGAACTTGCCCTCCGGATCAAACTTCTCAGATTGAGTAATAGGGTTGAAGATGCGAAAGTAGGGTTGGGCATCGCACCCGGATGACGAGGCCCACTGCCATCCACCGTTATTTGAGGAAAGCTCAAAATCATTGAGATGTTCTGCAAAGTAGGCTTCGCCCCAGCGCCAATCAATTCCCAGATCTTTTGTCAGAAAGCTTGCCACCACCATACGTAAGCGGTTATGCATGTAACCGCTTTGATTGAGTTGATGCATGGCTGCATCCACAAGCGGATATCCTGTTTTTCCCTCGCACCAAGCAGCAAATAGTTTCTTTGCTTTAGAGCCAGATTCCCAAACAATGTTGTCATAGTCTGGCTTAAAAGATGCTCCCGTTGCAAGACGAGGATGGTTGGCGAGGATCATGAAATAAAAATCACGCCAAATCAATTCACTCAACCATATTGTTGCACCCATACTGCCTGCCAGCATACGTCGATGCGCTTCGCGTACCAAGCCCCTAATAGAGAGCATGCCAAAACGTAAGTGGGTTGATAGATAACTTACGCCTTTAATTGCCGGGAAGTCTCTGCCGATTTGGTATTTATCAATGCGGGGCAGGAAGTCCTCTAAGAAGGCTTGACCACCATCTGATCCAGGTGGGATATAGCTTTCAATGCCGGTGGGGCAAAATCCCATCGACTCAAGAGAAGGCAGTTTTTGATCTAATTTTTTAGGAATTGCTGCCATTTGACCTGGCTTTGGATTGCATTCATATGCAGCGAGATCTTTTTCTTGGAGAGTCTTTAGCCAATTATTTTTATAGGGCGTAAATATAGAAAAGACAGTGTTTGAATTTGTAAGAATTTCTTTTTTCTCAAAAATGACTTGATCTTTAAAGCTCTCAAAATGAATTCCCAACTTTTCTAGGGACGCTTTTACAGTTTCATCCCTCTCAATTGCTGAAGGTTCGTAGTCATGGTTTGTGAAGACGGTTTCGACACCTAGCTCTTTGGCAATTGCAGGAATACATTCAGCGGGTTTTCCGAAGCGAACGATGAGTCCACTACCTTGCTTACGCAGCTCATCATCCATTTGCTTTATGCCCTGCCAGATGAAATCCACGCGGCGGTCATGCTTTAGTCCGTTGGCATCTAAATCACCCTTCAATAAGGGCTTGAGAATGTCCGTATCAAAGATAAAGGTGAGCCAGACCTGGCCACTATCTTTCAGGGCGTGGTGAAGCGCGGCATTGTCATAGAGGCGGAGGTCACGGCGGAGCCAAACGAGAGCTTTTTGCATAGCCCCTATATTAGGGCTTATTGACGGTAAATGCAGGCGGCTAGGCGGGGCTGACAGGTTAAGATCCTAAGGAATGATGGATACGATCTTTTTTATTCTCTCGAAGGTAGTGCAATTTTGCATTGAGCCACTCAATTGGGTGCCTATTTTCGTTTTGCTGGCCCTTCTCTTTTTATCCTTGCGAAAGCCGCACCTCTGTAAGAGATTCTTAGTGCTAGCTTTGGTAGATCTTGCTCTGGTGGGTTGGCTTCCTGCGTCTGAAGTGTTTCTTAGAGCACTTGAGAATGCCGTGTCCAAAACTGAGATTACAAAATTATCCAATAACGAAGTGGGTGGCATCATTATTCTGGGTGGCGCCATTGAGGATGGAGAAATAATTGGAGATCGCGGCGAGGTTTCTCTACGCTCATCTGCCGAGAGAGTGACTAAAGCATTCGAGTTAATACGCAAAAACCCCAATGTGCCATTCATCTTCAGCGGTTATTCAGGGCGCATAACACCTAAGGGGATTACAGAGGCGGATGCATTTAAGCGGTTGATTCAAGAGCAGGGCTTAAGCGAGCAGAACGCGCATTACGAAAATCAATCTCGAAATACCTATGAAAATGTGTTTCATATGAAGCCCATGATTGAGGAGTTTGGCTTAAAAACGGAATCGGGGGAGCCCAAGCCATGGCTTCTCATTACCTCCGCCAGCCATATGTACCGCTCTACCAAGATTTTTCAAAAACAGGGTTTAGAAGTGCTTCCAATGTTAGTCGATTATCAAACGGCCAATAGCCTTCAGTGGACGATGTTTGACTTGGTGGATGGAGCTCACAACTGGAACATCCTAGTTCATGAAATAGTTGGTCTTTTTGCTTACTGGATTACCGGAAAAATCTAGATATTCTGTAAAATAAGCCATATGACTTCTGCTAAAAAAGCACCCCCTGCTTCAGAACGAGCTTCTATGTCAGAGTCATCAATTTCCTTTTCTGCAGACCATCTCGCCAATCAGTTTTTAATTGCTATGCCGGGCATGGTGGACCCTAATTTTGCTGGATCTCTTATTTATCTGTTTGAGCATACCGAAAGAGGTGCAATGGGCTTGGTGGTTAATCGACCTACCGAGGTTGATTTAGAAACTCTTTTTGACAAGATTGAGTTGAAATTGGAAATTGCCCCATTATTAAAGCAACCAGTATATTTTGGCGGTCCAGTTCAGATAGAGCGGGGCTTTGTCTTGCATGAGTCTGATTCACTAAGTCCATATAGCTCTTCCTTAATTATTCCCGGCGGCTTGACGATGACTACTTCAAAGGATGTTCTTGAGGCAGTTGCTGCAGGTAAAGGACCGCAACATTTTTTGATGACCTTGGGTTATGCCGGATGGGGTGCTGGTCAGCTTGAAGAAGAAATTACGCTGAATGGCTGGATGAATGTTCCGCTGGCACGTGAGCAAATGATTGAGATCATCTTTAATACGCCATCGAGCCAGCGTTACGAGAAGGCAGTGAGTCACCTAGGGTTTGATTTGTCTCATTTGTCTGGTGAGGCTGGGCATGCCTAAGGCATTGACCATACTGTCTTTTGATTATGGAACTCGCAGAGTGGGTGTGGCAGTTGGAAACTCGATATCCAAGTCGGGACAAGCTTTAAAGACGATTGCAGCGCCAACTAGCGATGCTCTTTTTCAAGCGATTGAGTCTCTATTAAAGGATTGGCAGCCAGACCAATTGGTGGTTGGAAAGCCAATGCATCCAGATGGCACGCCCCATGAGATGACATCTAAAGCAACCCGCTTTGGCAATCAGCTACATGGACGCTTTCATTTGCCGGTTGTTTGGGTCGATGAGCGCTATACGTCAGCCGTTTTAGAGGGGGATCCAGAGATGTACGACAATCTAGATGCCCACTCTGCCGTTTTGATCTTAGAGCAGTATTTTGCAGAGCAAAGCACGAAGTCTTTAAATTAAAAATAGTTACAAAAATGGAATTGATATAAGCACCGGACCCAAGAATGAACGCTGAACAGTTATACGGAAAATTACTAGAGAACTTGCGTAAGAGAGCGCAAGAGGGTGCCTTTGAACTTGCGGGTCTCGCTATGGGAGGCGCTTGGATTACTGAGCGTTTGGCTCACGATTTAGGGCTTCCACACTTTGGTGTAATTAATGTGGCTTTTCATCGGGATGATTATGCCGAGAAGGGTATGACTGCTTTGCGTACTGCTAGTACTATGACCACCCATTTACCGTTTGATGTAAACGGCGCCAATGTGATTTTGATTGACGATGTTTTGTTAACGGGTAGAACTGTCCGCGCGGCTTTAAATGAGTTATTTGATTTCGGCCGACCCGCTCAAGTGGAGTTGATGGTTCTGGCTGATCGAGGGAATCGCGAACTTCCAGTAGCTGCCAACTTTGTTGGTGAACAGATAGAAGTTCCGGAGAATCAACTTCTGGTTTTAGAGAAAGATACCGCTGGTAAGTTCAGCTTTCAGTTAGAGGAGCGTGAATAATGAGTCAGCTAGTCAATCAATTTAATTCCGCTGGCGAGTTAACGCATCTTCTAACGCTTGAAGGTTTACCTAAAGAGCAGATTCTCCATATTTTGGATACTGCCCAACAGTTTGTAAGCGTGACTGATCCTGCGCGCGAGGTGAAAAAAGTCCCACTACTTAGAGGGAAGAGCGTATTCAACCTGTTTTTTGAAAACTCTACTCGCACTAGAACTACTTTTGAGATTGCTGCAAAACGTTTATCTGCAGATGTGATTAATTTAGATATTTCTACATCCTCCACTGCTAAGGGCGAGAGTCTTCTCGATACGATTGATAATTTAGTAGCAATGCAGGCGGATATTTTTGTTGTGCGACATGGTGTTTCTAAAGCCCCTATTGAAATTGCAAACCACGTACCAGCGCATGTACACGTTGTGAATGCTGGCGATGGTAGCCATCAGCATCCAACTCAAGGTTTGCTGGATATGTACACCATGCGGCACTTCAAACAAAACTTCAAGGGTCTAAAGGTTGCGATTGTGGGAGATATTGTGCACAGCCGTGTAGCCAAATCCAATATTCATGCGTTGACCACATTAGGTTGCGAAGACATCCGCGCCATTGGTCCAGAAAGCCTGCTCCCAAGTGATTTAGATATGCTCGGCGTTAAAGTCTTCCACAACATGGAAGAAGGCTTAAAGGATGTTGATGTAGTGATGACCTTGCGCATCCAAAAAGAGCGCATGGAAGCCGGGCAGGTACCTGAGGGCGATGCTTTCTTTAAGCAGTATGGTTTAACACCGACTCGTTTAGCCTTAGCTAAGTCAGATGCAATTGTGATGCACCCAGGCCCCATGAATCGGGGTGTGGAGATTGACTCAGTAGTGGCTGATGGTCCTCAGTCCGTCATTCTCAATCAAGTGACATTTGGTATTGCTGTGCGCATGGCTGTGATGTCTATAGTTGCTGGCAACTAAGATCATAAGCATGCTGTCCAAAAAACGTTGGTTGATTCTGTCGCATGGCTTCAATATGGATGGTCGTGCGTCAAGCCAAACAATTACCGATAAGATCCCTTATTTTTTAGAGGCGGGTATTGAGCCCATTGTCTTTAGCGCCATCACCGGAATTAAAGATAAACGCTTTCCTCATCGTCAATTTTTAGCTTGGGGCCCAGCAGCGTTCCGATTTGATTTTCGTCATTGGATTGCTAATCAATACGGCAGAGGATTTTTCTATAAGGTTTCAACCGGCATTGTTTCTTTGCTGCTTGCCCCGTTTATTGCCTTAGAAAAGTTTGCTCTTGGCTATTCCAGTCAATGGTCTTGGTCGATTCCTGCCTACCTTCATGGCCTATATTTAATTCGGTCTGGCAAAGTTGATCTTATTTATTCAACAGGGGGAGCGTGGTCTGCCCATTTGGCGGGTTTATGGCTCAAGAAAAAAACGGGTGCGCCATGGATCGTAGAGATTCATGATCCATTGGTCATTCGTCAGAGTCCAGACGATTCCGGTTTTGAAAAGCCCAGTAATCGCGATGCTCGCTTTAGGCAATATTTAGAAAAGCAAATCTGTAAATATGCGGATTTAGCCTGGTGGTTTACCGATGGTGCCGTACATTACGCGAAAGTACGCAACCCCAATTTAAATACCTTATATAACGCTCATGGTTTTATGGTTCTGCCTGGCGCTGAACCGCCTGGCGGTTCAACTGGTGAGAAAATGCATCAGTATTGTGAATATTTGAATCTGTGTCACTTTGGTTCCTTGGCAAATGATCGCTCTCTTTCCACCATTCTGAATGCCTTAGTCCCGCTATTTAAGAAATATCCTCAAGCAAGAAAGCATATTCGGGTGCATGCCTATGGAGCGCCTCTAGATTCGTTAACTGTGGATGCTCTCAAGAAACTAGCGTTTGACGATGTTTTACTTGCCCACGGACGTTTAGAAAAAGATCCCACTACCGGTAAGTCAGGACGTGAGCGCGTGGTTGAGAAAATGCAGTCAGCGGACGTTTTAATTCTTTTGCATGGCAATGATGAGTGGTGCGCAGAATACATTCCCTCTAAGTTCTATGAGTATCTTTGGACGGGTAGGCCAATTTGGGGTATCACCCATCGCAACCCTCAATTGGATCAAATGTTATTGGAGCGCTCGGCTTACTTGAGCCCTCAAAATGACCCAGAGGCTATCGAGCTTGCTTTAGAGAGAATTTGGTTGGACTGGGAAGGTAAACAGTTGGCAGTACCCAAAGGCGTTCCGATTGGCGTAAATCAAGCTGCATATAGAATACTTTCTGAAGTGCAAGCTAAAACTGAAAGAAGCGCTTGAAAGATATCGTCCTCTATTGCAAATCTTACCGCAGAGACTTTTTGCGTCTTAAGCGCTTGCTAGAATCAATTAATCTATACAACGTCGACCAAATCCCCTTTTATATTTCTACTCCCGCAGATCAATATCAGGAGTTGCAATCGGTTTTGGGAGAAGGCACTGGGTACCAGTGGGTTTCTGATGAGTCGATTATTGCTTCTAATCCTCGAGTACCCGCTGGCATCGAAAAAACGAGATCTGGTAGCTTAAGTCAGCAGGTCATTAAATCTGAGTTTTGGCGTCTTGGTTTAGCTGAGAATTATGTTTGTCTCGATTCGGATTGCGTCTTTATTAAAGATTTCCATCGAGCTGATTTTTTAAGCGCAGATGACACTCCATACACAGTCATCTATCAAAATAAAGAATTTTTTCAGCTATCGATTAATCGAGGGCATGCAAAGGTTGAAGCCAATCTTCGTAAAGAGGGTGATTGTGTAAAGGCTTTATTTTCTAGGGTAGGTCCAAACTACTATTGCCCATGCCCACCATTTATTTGGTCGGCCAAGGTTTGGCAGTCTTTGGATAGCCAATATCTTGAACCCAGAGGTTTGCATTTCTGGGATATCTCGAATAACGAACATCCAGAGACGCTGTTGTATCTCGAGGCTTTATTGAACTACCGCGCGATTCCTTTGTACCCAATTGAGCAATTATTTAGGATCTACTACTATGATTGGCAATACTATCTGCTGCGCAGAACGGGTGAGTCCGAGAGTAAATTAAAAGCAAATTACTTGGGCGTGATCTATCAATCAAACTGGGATTCTGGAATGGACTTTGGTGGGTCCACTAAGGCATTTCTCTCTCTTGCTCTTCGCCGCATCAAACGTTTCGGCCGCTATTTACAAAGTTACCTTTAATTCATGTCAGCACCTTTAAATATCAAGATTTTTGTTATTTCATTGCAAAGATCACTTGATCGCAGAAAACAGGTTGAGAAAGAAATGCAAAAAATTTCTTTACCCTGGTCTTTTCTGGATGCGATTGATGGCTCTGCTTTGGCATCAAGGCCAATTGAGTACAAGCCAGCTAAAGTGAAAAGACTACAGGGTTATGAATTAACCCCCAATGAGATTGGCTGCTATCTCTCTCATAAAGAGGCATGGAAGCGTTGTGTAAGTGAGAATGCACCCACCCTAGTTTTAGAAGATGATTTTGTTTTAGCGGCCAATTTTGAGAGTGTGCTCGGCACCATTCTTGAGGCAGATGATTGCTGGGATTTCCTCAGGCTGCAGGGTTTATATGAAGTGCCTTACAAGACCTTAGTTGAAAAATCAGGCGTCGCATTCGTTAGAAATGAAGGCGATGCTGTCGGTGCTACCGCATACCTATTAAAGCCAGTGATAGCAAGGCAGTTAATTCACGATTCTGTAGATATCTATGAGCCCGTTGATCATTTTCTGGAGCATCATCAAAAGCATGGCTTGGAATTTTTGGCAATTCGTCCATATCCAGTGGATATTACGCGCGCTAAATCGACTATTGCTGATCGCTCTGAGCGTTCTCCCGTTAAAGGTTTGCACAAGCGATGGAGATCGGTTGCCCGAGCGCTTGATCGGGTGCTGAGTAAAGACCCCTGGTTTCCAAAATAATTAAATCAGAAATATTCATCCCATTTGATTAACTAAGAGCAGTCTGAATAATATCCTTTAGGTAGCTTTTCAGGGGATCAAGTGATGGCTTTTGTAATAGCAAAGGCTGCTCTGCATATTGTGCAAGCTTACTTTTCGAATGCAATATTTGACCTAGTTCAGCAAAGTGATCTGCTGACATTGGCGCTAAATTAATAAATGCTTGCGGATTAAAGTCTACCTTTACATTTTCGTCAGCCCAAGTAATGGGTAGGCATCCCGCCATAAACGCTTCTGGAATTTTCTCGGTGTAGTAACCAGGGTGCATGCCATTTTCGGGGCATAAGTTAAAGGCGAATGCTTGTAATTCATCAAACTTAATCAAGCCACTTTCGGAATGGTTTTTAATATTTGGATTGAATGATTTTCCAAACTCCACCACCTCGATTTGATTCTTAACGGCATTTAATAGGGTGCCCCTGGGCTCTCTGAGGTGTGAAGCAAATATCGCCGCCTTTTGCGGGCGCATCAGAAAGTCATGACCAAGCGGCTGAAGGAGGCGATTGATATCTAGCAACTTGCCATATCTGGGGTTAGTGTTGCCATTCACCCCCTCTGATGACCAGTCGGCAACTTCCATCCAGTAAGGCATGCGGAAGTGATGGGGGCCAGAAATCCCTAGATCAAAAGTGAGCGCATAGTCATTGGAGACAAAATCATGCCGAAGATTCTCGCCAGTCTGGAAAAGGATTAAAGGTGGTTTATGTGATGTGGGGACAATGGATTGAAGCCCATTATTTAGGCTGGCAACCAAAGGTCTAAGGGGTTTAGGGCACCAGGCCAACTTCTTTTTGCCTAAATGATGAAATGATCCGATGATCATCAAATCACATTGTTTGGGCTCAACCCATTCAATTTGATAGCCGAGGTTATGGCATATGGCAGGTACAAGGCTGGTTTTATAGTCGCTGGGCACCCCTACAGCGGATACTCTGATTGCAGTCATAAATACCTTACTTTCTAGATGCCTAAATGAAGTATTCAATTGTAATAACTACCTTGATAAACGTCTCGAAAACGCTCAAATCCCAGATTGATGAGTTGGTATCATTGAGGTCAGTTGAGCTTTTAAAGGCTCTATAACTTCATTCTGGGCTTTGGGGGTTGCATGATTTTAGTGACGGGCGGCGCGGGATTTATCGGCGGTAACTTTGTTTTGGATTGGCTGGCCGATCCGAAGGCAGAAGGAATTGTTAATTTAGATAAGTTAACTTATGCCGGTAACCTGGCGACACTGGATTCTATTAAGAATGATGCTCGCCACGTATTTGTGCATGGTGATATTGGTGACAAAGAGTTAGCTACCAAATTGTTGAAAGAGCATAAGCCACGTGCAATTGTGAATTTTGCTGCCGAGAGTCATGTGGATCGCTCCATTCATGGGCCCGCGGATTTCGTAGAAACCAATATCGTTGGTACGTTTAATTTGCTAGAGTGTGCTCGTGAGTATTGGAGCGGTCTTGAAGGAGGGGCTAAAGAAGGGTTCCGTTTTCATCATATATCAACTGATGAAGTTTATGGATCCTTATCTTTAACCGATCCAGCATTTACGGAAACAAATTCGTATGAGCCCAATAGCCCGTACTCAGCATCTAAAGCAGCATCCGATCATTTGGTACGTGCCTGGTTTCATACGTATGGGTTCCCAGTAGTAACCACCAATTGTTCTAATAACTATGGCCCTTATCACTTTCCAGAAAAATTAATTCCTTTGGTGATATTAAATGCGCTCAATAGCAAGCCATTACCTATTTATGGTGATGGCCAACAGATTCGCGATTGGCTCTATGTAGGCGACCATTGCTCCGCTATTCGTGAGGTATTGGCTAAAGGTAAATTGGGTGAGACTTACAACATCGGTGGTTGGAATGAAAAGGCCAATATTGATGTTGTGAAAACCATTTGTAGCATTTTGGATGACCTAAAGCCCCGCGCAGATGGCAAGTCCTACGTCGAGCAAATCACCTTTGTAAAAGACCGCCCAGGTCATGATCGCCGTTATGCGATTGACGCTAGCAAGGTAGAGCGCGAGTTGGGTTGGAAACCAGCCGAGACCTTTGAGACAGGTATTCGTAAAACAGTGCAATGGTATCTGGATAATCCTGTCTGGATCGATGGCGTAGTGAGCGGGTCTTATCGTGACTGGCTGCAAAAACAGTACAACTAACCGTAAATACTGAGATTAAATAACTGCGTGAATATTTTAGTTTTCGGAAAAGATGGTCAACTGGGTAAAGCATTCAAAGCTTTATTTGACGAACTTCCAGCCTCTGCAAATCTGGATATAACTTATCTCGGTAGAGCGGAGTGCGACCTTAGTAAAGAAGAGGAAGTACTCGTGCAACTCAATATAGCAAAAGCAAATCTCATTATTAATGCTTCTGCATATACAGCAGTGGATAAAGCAGAAACTGAAATCGATTTAGCTTATGCGGTAAATGCAAAAGCCCCCGAATTAATGGCGCGTTATGCCGCAGAAAATAATGCCGCCTTTCTGCACTACTCCACAGATTATGTGTTTGATGGCAGTAAAGATGGTTTCTATATTGAAGACGACCCACGCAATCCTTTGGGAATTTATGGCAAGAGTAAGGCTGCGGGTGAAGAGTCAATAGAAAAAGTATTTGCAAATTCTGCAAAAGGCCAATTTGCTATTTTCAGAACCAGCTGGGTTTATGGGGATGGTGGTAATTTCATTCGTACGATGTTGCGCTTAGCAAAAGAGCGTGAAGAATTAAAAGTCATTCATGACCAACATGGCGTCCCCACTAGTGCGGATTGGCTTGCCGGCATAAGTCTGGATTTGGCATTAGATTCAGCATGGAAGTTAAAGCAATTCCCATCCGGTATTTATCATGCCGTGCCAGCAGGTGAGACTACTTGGCATGGTTTGGCGACTTTCGCGGTTCAATCCGCCCTGAATGCTGGAGTTGAGCTCAAGGCTCAACCAGGGGCAATTAAGCCTATTTTGGCAGTTGAATACCCACTCCCAGCCCCCAGACCCATGAATTCACGCATGGATAGCGTAAAACTACGTTCTGCTATACAAGATGGGGCTTCCAAAGCTTCAAACTCTTATAATCAACTCCAAAATGTGCCAAATTTCCCAGCATGGGATGGCATGGTTCAAGAGTATGTATCCAAGCTAGCTTCAAAGGGTTTAATTTAAAAACCCTCATTGGCTTTCTTGGGGTGCTGAAACAGGGGTAATAAATGGCTTTAAATCGCAAAGGCATCATCTTGGCTGGTGGGTCTGGTACCCGTCTTTATCCAGTGACTCAGGCAGTGTCAAAGCAATTAATGCCAGTCTATGACAAGCCAATGGTGTATTACCCATTAAGTACCCTAATGTTGGCTGGTATTCGCGACATTCTCTTAATTTCTACGCCGCAAGATACTCCTCGATTTTCTGAACTATTAGGCGATGGCTCGCAGTGGGGTCTCAATATAGAGTATTGCGTGCAACCCTCACCAGATGGTTTGGCGCAAGCATTCACGCTAGGCAAAAACTTTGTAGGAAATAATCCAAGCGCATTAGTGCTGGGCGACAATATTTTCTATGGCCATGAATTGGTTGATCAACTCAATAGTGCAAACAATCGTACTTCGGGTGCATCTGTATTTGCGTATCACGTGAATGATCCGGAGCGTTATGGCGTAGTAGAGTTTGATAAAGACTACAAAGCGCTGTCGATTGAAGAAAAACCTTTGAAGCCTCGCAGTAACTATGCAGTAACAGGCTTATATTTTTATGACAATCAGGTTTGCGATATTGCTGCCTCGATTAAGCCCAGCGCTCGTGGTGAACTCGAGATTACAGATGTCAACCGTGCCTATCTTGAAAAGAATGAGCTGAATGTCGAGATTATGGGTCGTGGATTTGCTTGGTTGGATACTGGAACGCATGATTCTCTGTTAGATGCGGCAGGTTTCATTGCCACTCTACAAAAGCGTCAAGGCTTGATGGTGGCCTGTCCTGAAGAAATTGCTTATCGCCAAGGTTGGATTAGCGCTGAAGTGGTACAGAAGGTTGCTGCACAGTTAAGCAAGAATAGTTATGGTCAGTACTTGGGTAAGATTTTGAACGAGCTCAATAGCTCAGCTCAACCCATTTCACTTTCTGCCAAGAAGGTTCCTAAATGAGCATTCCTTCTAAGTTGCAGTTAACACCTACTGCGATTCATGATGTTTATATTGTGGAGTCAAAAGTCTTTGGCGATGAGCGCGGTTGGTTTACCGAATCATTCAATGCAGAGGACTTTGCAAGTGCAACTGGCCTTGATGTCCAGTTTGTGCAAGACAATCATTCTTTTTCACGTCAGTGGACTTTGCGTGGCCTGCATTATCAAATAGAGAAGACTCAAGGTAAATTAGTACGAGTCGTGGCTGGTAGCGTATTTGATGTGGCTGTCGATATTCGTAAGGATTCACCAACTTACGGTAAATGGGTTGGTGTTGAATTGAGCGCAGAAAACCACAAGCAATTGTGGATTCCTGCTCAATTGGCTCATGGCTTTTTGGTACTCACACCTACAGCAGAATTTCTTTACAAGACAACGGATTATTACCATCCACAGAGTGAAGCTTGCCTTGCTTGGAATGATTCAACAGTGGGTATAGAGTGGCCTTTGCCCGCTGGTATCGAGCCCAATATGAATGCCAAGGATGTGGCCGGTCTTTCATGGGACGTGGCACCCAAGTTCTAGATGCCTTCGGCAATTTTCAAAAGATAAGATAATCCTCATATGAGTGATTTATCTTCGACCTACTCAAAGGGTCTCCCGTCCAATCCCAAGATTTTGTTGGTAAAGCTTTCCTCCTTAGGGGATGTGCTGCACAACTTACCGATTGTTTGGGATCTTCGTAGACGTTTGCCTCATGCGCAAATTGATTGGGTAGTTGAAGAGGGTTATGTTCATTTGCTTGAACCACTTCTCAGTAAAAATGGCTTTAGCGGAATTGATCGCATCATTCCATTTGGTTTACGTCGCTGGAAAAAGAATTTATTTAAGCTCTCTACTTGGCAGCAGTTTTTTGCATTCAAAAAAGAGCTTCAGGCAACTTCTTACGATGTGATTATTGAGACTCAGGGCCTGCTTAAATCAGCCATTGTTTGTGCTCTAGCTAAAAAGAGTTCAAACGCTGTGATTTCAGGGCTCGCCAATGCAACAGAATTTTCCGGGTATGAGCCGATTGCCCGATTGTTTTATAACCAGTCTGTGCAAGTCCCAATGCAATGTCATGCAGTAGATCGTTCGCGCTGGGTTACGTGCTCGGCTTTTGATTGGCCCTTAGTTGATCGCACTATTGCGCCTCAGTTTTATCCAAAGGATTACGTTGATTCTCTGAGCGTCAATTCAGGTGAGGTCTTAAAAGAATTAAAGTCACCTTATGTTTTGTGTTTTCATTCGACTGCTAGACAAGCTAAGCGTTGGTCCAATGAACATTGGATTTCTTTGGGCAATGAGCTAGCTAGTAGTGGTTATCAGATTGTGCTCCCCTGGGGCAATGCGGCCGAGCAAGCTGTGAGCAAGGAAATTGCTTTGCACGTTCCGAATGCCTTGGTGCCACCAGCATTTTCAATTCAGGAAGCTTTTTCGGTGATCGCAGGTGCCGCACTGACAGTGGGTGTTGATACGGGCCTCACACATCTTGCAGCTGTTTTAGGTAAACCTACAGTAGAAATTTATTGTGATTCACCAAGATGGAAGACCGAAGGTTACTGGTCTAATAGTATTCGCAATGTGGGTGATATGCAGGCGCCACCACAGGTGGCAGAAGTCATTGAAACTTCTTTAAGTTTGCTGAGTTAACGCAATAAAGAATTAATTGCCATTAAATCCTCATCAGACAAGGTTGAGGCACTTGCTTTAAGCTTGAGCGCATTTAAAACTGTGCTGTAGCGCGCTTGTTGTAACTGAGAGCGTGTGGTAAATAAGGTATCGACCGCAATCAATACGTCGATATTAATTAAGGTCCCAACCTGAAAGCCTAGGCGGCTTGATTCCACAGCAGATTCTGCAGATCTCTCAGCAGCTTCATAGGCTTTAACGCTGGCTAAACCACCATAGAAACCAGTGAACGCAGCACGCGTATTTTGAGCCGCAGTACGTCTCGCATTGTCATAATTGGCTTTTGCTGTATCTACTAATGCAGCATTCTGTCGAATGACGGAGCTATTGAACCCGCCTGACACCAATGGAATGGTCATCTGCAAGGCAAGGGTGTTGTTATAAACGTTAGTCTGTGAAGGCGAGTAATTATTTGGCGTGCCGTTGGAGGTGTTATAGCCGGAGGTGCCCACTAAATTGACTGAGGGATAGTTCAAGGCCTGAGCAGCGCGATAAGTACTTTCGGATAAGGTCACTGATAACTGGCTTGCTAATACCTTGAAATTTGCAGCTTCTGTTTGATTAATCCAGTCATCTAAAGTTTGGCCAGGTGGCAGTATCGGATTGACGTTATCCACTAGCGGAGCGCTTTTGTTTTCTTTGCTTTTGCTACGCGGATCTTTCAGTACACCATCAATTTTGGCTGCTTTAACCAAGGGTTTGAGTGGACCAACTGGGTGGCCTACTAATTGCTCTAGAACCCCCTTTTTTACAACTAAATCTGCTTGCGCAGCAATTTCTTGGGAGGTAGTAAGGTCGTAGCTAGCTTGGGCTGTATTGACATCCACAATAGTTGCAAGGCCTGCGTCAAACTTGGCTTGAGCAATATCTAGCTGTTGCTTAATCAGATCCTTCTTATTGCGATAGAGTGCTACATTGTCTTGGCTTGTCAGTGCATCAAAGTAAGCTTGTGAAACTCTCAGAATAAGATCTTGCTGCGCCTGAAAGAAATTCATATCAGCAATCTTGGTATTCAGATCACCTTGCTTAAAAGCCTCGAGGGCTGCTACGTTAAAAACAGGCTGCGTGAGAGTGACAGTATAGTTTTTTTGATCAAATACACGAGAGTTGCCTGCACCTGTTGAGACTACTGTTGTCCCAGCTCCATGTTGATAGTAGCGTGTACCACCAGGCGTTGCATTCGCTTGCGGGAGCAATAGAGAGAGGCCCTGCCAGTAGAGTTCTTTGCTGGCTTGATAGTTAAAGCGTGCAGCATTCAACACCGGATCACTAAATGCAGCATCTTGATAGAGTTGAATGAGGTCGTTAAATTGAGTCTTGTTATCGCTAGACTTGCTATTTCCCAGGTAGGATGGAGTTGCGTTATCCGGTAATGCGGTTTTATTGGGTAGCGGGGCTATCTGTGGTGGTTGCTCCAGCCCAATCAGGGTAGATGCACTCATGGGGGTGGGCAAGGCAGGTCTTGCGGCGGAAGTGGGGCTTTGGGCTAATGCCTGAAATGACCATGTGCCAAGACCGAGTGATTGACTTAGGATCAAACCAAAGGCGGTAAGTCTAGAAAGTCTAAAGCGGGATGGGGTCATGTAATTCAGATACTTTTCAATGTGCCATGCAGTTTAAGGCTAATTTATTCAAAATGCTTATTTAGACACTATTTTGCCAAATCCTCTGAGTTGTCTCTATATACCTATAAAATTTGGTCTATGGATCTAATCTTGTTACTAAAAGCAGTCATTCTGGGGGTGGTCGAGGGATTAACGGAGTTTTTGCCGATATCCAGTACCGGGCATCTGATATTGGTCGGAGATTTGCTCGACTTTAATAATGATCAAGGCAAAGCCTTTGAGGTCATTATTCAGTTTGGCGCCATTTTGGCGGTTTGCTGGGAGTTTCGTCAAAAGCTCATCAAAGTTGCTACCTCTTTTACCGGTAGCGCTATTGCGCGACGCTTTGTATTCAATCTCTTGATCGCCTCAATTCCGGCTATGGGTCTGGGATTCTTATTTGGCAAGCATATTAAGGCAGTGTTGTTTTCCCCGATTCCAGTAGCTGGCGCATTCATTGTGGGGGCACTCATTATTTTTTGGGCAGAACGTCGCCAACAAAACCGGGCCGATGTATCTAGTCACATTAAATCAGTAGATGACCTCACTCCTTTGGATGCACTCAAAGTCGGATTGGCGCAATGTGCTGCATTGATTCCGGGGACATCGCGTTCGGGCGCAACCATTATTGGCGGTATGTTGTTTGGACTGCCTCGTGCTGTAGCAACGGAGTTTTCATTCTTCTTGGCTATCCCAGTTATTGGCGGTGCCACTGCTTATGAGCTCCTTAAGCTCTGGAAAGCGCCGGTAGCCTTCTCTGGAGAATTTACTCTCGCTACTATTGTGGGTTTTATTGCTGCGTTTATTTCAGCATTTGTTTGTGTGCGCTGGTTAATTCATTATGTAGCTCACCATAACTTCATTCCATTTGCCTGGTATCGCATCGCATTTGGATTGCTAGTGTTATTTACTGCTTACAGCGGGTTGATTGCTTGGTCTCACTGATCTAACCAACGTCCTTCATCAAAATAAACGGAATTAAATATGGATGTATCAATAGACGCAATTACTAATAATATTCAGCTGGCACTTGCCCCTGTATTTTTACTAACGGCTGTAGCAACTTTGATTAATGCGATTTCAGGACGCTTAGCCCGCTCGGTCGACCGTATGCGTGCAATCCGACACTCCATTAATCTGGGTGAGGTAAAAGATGCGGCAATACTGCTGCACATGAATAAAGAGGCTGATGAGGCCCAAATTAGAGGCCGCCTTTGTACCGCTGCCATCTTTTTTGATGTCCTCAGTGGCGTGTTTATTTCCTTAACAGTGCTCGAATTATTCTTCTTTCAGGCGGGCGCGGTGCGTTCTTTACAGACGTCTTATGTCATTTGGACATTTGTACTGGGCCTCATCTTTTTTATGACATCTTTATCCATTGTTCTGGCAGAGGTTGTTTATGCCTATCGCTCAGCGGGTTGGAATGCCCCAAAAAAGACTAATAGCTAACGCATTTAAATATCCTTTTTTAAAAAAGACTAACTATGAACAAAATCCTCATCACCGGCGGCGCTGGCTTTTTGGGATCTCACTTAACTGAGAAACTCCTCAAAGAGGGTAATGATGTTTTGGTTGTTGATAACTATTTCACAGGCACTAAAGAGAACTTAGCGCATTTATTACCTAATTCTCGTTTAGAACTTATGCGTCATGATGTCACCTTTCCGCTCTATGTGGAAACGGATCAAATCTACAATCTTGCTTGCCCAGCATCTCCGGTGCACTATCAATACGATCCAGTACAAACTACCAAAACGAGTGTGCATGGCGCCATTAATATGCTCGGACTTGCCAAAAGAACCAGAGCCCGTATCTTGCAAGCTTCAACTAGTGAGGTATATGGCGACCCCGAAGTCCATCCACAGCCAGAAGAGTACTGGGGTAAGGTTAATCCGATTGGTATTCGCTCTTGCTATGACGAAGGCAAGCGCTGCGCTGAAACCCTGTTCTTTGATTATTATCGTCAGCACAACTTAGACATCAAGGTCGTACGCATCTTTAATACCTATGGCCCACACATGCACCCCAATGATGGCCGTGTAGTGAGTAACTTCATTGTTCAAGCATTGCAAGGCAAAGACATCACGATTTATGGTGATGGCCAGCAAACCAGAAGTTTTTGCTATGTTGATGACTTAATCGATGCTATGGTCAAAATGATGAACTCAGAACAAGGCTTCACGGGACCCGTAAACATTGGCAACCCAGGTGAGTTCACTATGCTTCAATTAGCTGAGACGATTCTGAAGTTATCAGGCAGTAAATCTAAGATCGTTTATCAGCCACTACCTTCGGATGATCCTAAGCAGCGCCAGCCTAATATCGAATTAGCAAAAGCTAAGCTCGGTTGGCAGCCTAAGGTCAACTTAGAAGATGGTCTTAAAGAGACGATTGCTTACTTTAAGAAAGTTGTGGGCTAGTAGTGGTTGAAAATAGCACTGTATCTGGGAAACGCTTTGATGAGCGAATTCGCTCCTTTGTTTTAAGGGCTGGAAGAACTACCGCTGGTCAACAACGCGCAATTGAGGAATTAGGCCCTCAGTTTTTACTGCCTTATCAAGCGTCTAATCTCAATTTAATCGAAGCATTTAACGGCTCAACTAAACCAAAGATATTGGAAATTGGTTTTGGCATGGGTGAGACGACTGCCAAGATTGCAGATCTCAGAACAGAAGATGATTTTTTAGCAATTGAAGTTCATCCCCCTGGCGTCGGTGCCTTGCTTAAGCTCATTGGCGAAAACAATCTTACCAATCTCAGACTAATACGTCATGATGCTGTTGAGGTTTTAGAGAACATGCTTGCACCAAATTCTTTGGATGGGATTCATATTTACTTTGCTGATCCTTGGCATAAGAAGCGGCATCAAAAACGTCGTTTAATCCAGGCTGAGTTCGTAGAGCTTTTGGTTTCCAGATTAAAGCCTGGTGCTTATTTGCATCTAGCAACCGATTGGCACAACTATGCTGAGCAAATGCTCTTGGTTCTGAATGCTGAAACTACTTTAGAAAATACTTCTCGCGAATTAATGAAAGTGGAAACTTTCACTGCTGACGATATTGCTAAGCCCGGTGAGGTTTACAATGAATTCAAGCCCACCCCTGAACAGCTCAATGCCGAGCATCAGGGTTATGTCGTGCGCCCAGACTATCGCCCAGTAACGAAGTTTGAAAACCGTGGCATCAAGCTGGGCCACGGTGTTTGGGACTTGGTTTACAGGAAAAAATAAACCAAGAGCATTAAATACTGAAGCTTATAAGCCTACGCAGACGTATTTCATCTCAAGGTATTCATCCATTCCGTAGGCGCTGCCTTCACGTCCCAGTCCGGATTGCTTGATACCGCCAAAGGGAGCAACCTCGTTAGAGATTAATCCAGTATTGACGCCTACCATGCCGTATTCCAAGGCTTCAGCCACTTTCCACACGCGACCAATATCACGACTATAAAAATACGAT
This sequence comes from Polynucleobacter sp. MG-28-Ekke-A2, assembly GCF_035012985.1. NCBI lineage: Bacteria > Pseudomonadati > Pseudomonadota > Betaproteobacteria > Burkholderiales > Burkholderiaceae > Polynucleobacter > Polynucleobacter sp. MG-28-Ekke-A2. Next base: position 205,141 of record NZ_JAYGQU010000002.1, read on the forward strand.
GCTAGGCCAAATTGACTACTATTGGCTAACTTTATGACTTCTTCATCACTCTCAAAAGGAATGATCGGCGCTATCGGGCCAAAGGTCTCTTCATAAGTAATCAACATTTGACTATTTACGTTGGCTAAAATAGTTGGCTCATAAAAGTTCCTACCTTCAATAGATTGCTTACCACCAGTGATCAGCTTGGCGCCTTTACTTAATGCATCAGCAACATGCTTTTGTACTTTTTCAAGGGCGGCAGTTTCAATTAAAGGGCCTTGAGTAATGCCCGCCTCCATGCCATTGCCGACCTTAATGATGGCTAGTGCCTTGGCAAACTTTTCGACAAACTGATCATGCACCTTTTTATGAACATAAAAACGGTTTGCGCATACACAAGTTTGCCCAGAGTTTCTAAATTTAGAAGCCATAGCGCCACTGACTGCAGCATCGATATCTGCATCTTCAAAGACGATAAACGGTGCGTGTCCACCCAACTCAAGGGCAAGCTTCTTAACGGTGGGGGCGCATTGCTCCATCAGGATTCGGCCCACTTCTGTGGATCCTGTGAAAGATAAATGGCGCACTGTTGGTGAGGAGCAAAGTGTTTTACCAACCACAATAGATTGAGTTGCATCAGCAGTCACAATATTAATTACCCCATCCGGAATGCCGGCGCGCTTCGCAAGTTCAGCTAGGGCTAAGGCAGATAGTGGTGTTAATTCAGCGGGCTTAATCACGATGGTGCATCCTGCCGCTAATGCAGGTGCAATCTTGCGCGTGATCATCGCAATCGGAAAGTTCCATGGCGTAATAGCTACGCATACACCAATCGGCTGCTTTAAGACCATGAGGCGCTTGTCACTCCAGGTCGTTCCCAGAATGGAGCCTTCTACACGTTTCGCTTCTTCAGCAAACCACTCTACAAATGAGGCGCCATAAACCACTTCACCAGCAGCTTCACTGAGAGGCTTGCCTTGCTCAAGCGTCATGAGCTTTGCAAGATCTTGTATATTTTCAATAATGAGGTCAAACCACTTGCGCATGATGTGCGCCCGCTCTTTGGCTAATTTGCTGCGCCATGCTGGAAGTGCTTTTTCAGCTGCGGAGATGGCGAGCTCAGCATCTTTGGTTTCTAGATTGGCTACCGTTGCAATGGTCTCATCGGTGGCGGGATTGGAAACGGCAAAGGTATTTGCGGAGCCAATCCATTGACCATCAATAAAAGCCTCTTCTCTAAAGAGACTGGAATCTTTCAGTTGACTACGAATGTCTACTTTTTGCATGTTGTCTGACCTCGGTATAGATGTAGGTCATTTTATCCCTCAATAAATAAAATAGCCTCCAAGCTTTAAGGGCCTGAAGGCTGGATGCTTTACCACTGGTTAGGAAGTGTTTAGCCTGCCTGAGTCTCGGTAGCGCGGAGCTTCTGGGCGAGTAGATCTAGTACGCCATTGACATATTTATGGCCGTCTGTGCCGCCAAAGGTTTTGGCAAGCTCGACTGCTTCGTTGATTGCTACTTTATAAGGCACGGAAAGGTCGACAGCTAGCTCATAGGCGCCAATCAGTAAAGCCGCATGCTCAACTGGTGAGAGCTCATTAATTGGGCGATCTAGCGCCGGAGTAATAATGGCCTCCAACTCATCAGTGCGAGCCAGTACACCATCAAAAATACCTTGAAAAAGCTCGAGTTGGCAGCGACGGAACGCGGGATCTTCAGCAAGCTGCTTAGCAATGGCAGCACCATTGGGAATGCTGCCAGCACGACGCATGACCAGGCTTTGATAAACGCCTTGGAGGGCATATTCACGAGCGCGACGACGTGGTGTTAATGAGCGCTTTGGAGCTGGCTTCACTTCCTTACTAGCTTGTGGGTTCAGTGGGTTTTGGCTAGATGTGGTCATGCGAATTATTCTTCTTCACTCGAGTTGATTTCGATATCAATATCAGGAGTTAATGCCAAGGCTAAATTTGCCATCTCCACTACTGCTTGAGCACATTCTGCGCCTTTTACTTGAACACGGGCTTGGGCTTGCTCATCAGTGTCGCAAGTGAGTACGCCATTGGCGATTGGTAATCCAGAGTCAATTGAGATACGGGTGATGCCGGAAGCGGATTCATTGGATACTAATTCGAAGTGATAGGTCTCACCGCGGATAACAGCACCTAGGGCCACTAAGCCATCAAACTCACCAGTCTCTGCCATTTTTTGGAGGGCAAACGGAATTTCTAGTGCGCCAGGAACGGTAACCAATTTAATATCTGCTTGAGAAACCCCAAGAGAAATCAATTCATTGATGCAGGCATTAGTTAAGGCAACACAATGATCTTCATTAAAGCGGGCTTGCACAACACCAATGCGGAGATCTTGACCGTTGAGATCAGCTTCTAATACACCTACAAAATCATTAGTGGAACTCGTCATATCAATCTTTAAAAATATTTAGGCTTTAATGGAATTTAAGAAGTGTACGGCTTGTAACCCGTAACTTCGAGCTTATAACCAGATAGGCTAGGCACAGGGCTTGGATTTGCAAGCAAGCACATTTTGCCAACGCCGATATCTTTCAAGATTTGGGCGCCGATACCGTAGCTTCTGAAATCAGTTTTTCTGGTCAACGGTTTCTTGGCTTCTTCATGGGATTGATTCAGTTTCTGGAACTGTGCCAACCAATCTTGGTCGTTCGGAGCAGCGATCCCAGAGGCATTGAGGAGTACCGCAACGCCAGTAGGGGCAGAAGCAAGTTCTTCCAACGCTTTGGCTAGCGGCCATGAATGGGTGCTGACGTTGGAGTCCAGGAAATCCAAAACAGTGACCGGCTCATGCACGCGCACTAAGGTTTCTTGAGCTTCAGAAGGCTTGCCATGCACTAATGCAATATGAATGCATGAGCTAGGAGTATCGCGATAAACAATCCCTTGGAATTTTCCCCAAGGGGTAATGAATTCACGAGTACCTTCACGAACCACAATACTTTCATGTTGGCTACGGTATTGAATGAGATCTGCAATGCTGCCAATTTTTAATTGATGCTCTTTTGCAAATTCCAAAAGATCTGGAAGACGTGCCATGCTGCCATCGTCTTTCATAATTTCACAAATCACGGAAGTCGGTGAGCATCCAGCCATTGCTGCTAAGTCGCAGCCCGCTTCAGTATGTCCTGAGCGAATAAGTACCCCACCAGGCTGTGCCATCAATGGAAAAATATGGCCAGGCTGAACTAAATCACTGGGCTTGGCGCTTGGTGCCACGGCAGTTTTAATTGTAAGTGCGCGATCAGCTGCTGAAATACCAGTAGTCACTCCGCTGGCTGCTTCAATAGAGACTGTGAAATTCGTTCCCATTGATGTGCCGTTATCACGAACCATCAAAGGAAGATTCAGTTGTTGGCAACGCTCGCGTGTCAGGGTTAAGCAAATCAATCCACGGCCATGTTTTGCCATGAAATTCACGGCCTCAGCTGTAACGTGATCGGCGGCCAGAACTAAATCGCCCTCGTTTTCACGATCTTCTTCATCGACGAGGATCACCATTTTGCCGGCGCTAAGCTCAGCAATAATTTCTTCGGTGGAGGCAAGGGTATTTGGCATAGCCCTCTATTTTAAGCTCAGGAGCCCTTTACAGTGCTGTCCCACCTTAATATCCCGTGTTTCTGACAGCAAGAGCCTTAGATGGGAGTTTCAGTTCACAAGACTGCCTTTGAAAATGGGCGATGCCTCCTAAAAAGACCTCCAACCCAGCATTCGGACCTATGAATTGCCGGGGATTTATTTTGTTAGAGGTTTTGGTGGCCATGAGCATGATTTTGGGGGTCTGGATGGCATCGGCGGGTGTTTATCAGCGCCTGGCCTTAACCCTGACTCAACAAGAGAGCAAAAGAGCGCAACTTAGAAAGGATTCAGATGCTTTTGAAATGCAGGAGCAAAGCAGGATCAATCTCAATCTACCCAATAAAGCTTTAAGTTATGAGTCTACTCGAATGTCTGGTCGGGATCGCTCTGTGCGCATTGCTACTCAACCCACTATTAAAAACAAGCGCTGATTTGGTAATCAAGCAAATTGAGTATGAAAAATCACAAGCGCTAATTTCAGAAGCAGATCGTGCATTTGAATTAATTGGCCGAGCTATTCGTATAGCGGGTTATCGAAATATTCAAGACGCTCAAATTCTAAGTCAGAAGTCAAGACAAAAAATAAGGCATCAAAAAAATGATAGCTCATTGCTTCAGGTCGAAAAAAGATCGGGATTCCGAGGATCGGATTCACTGATCATTCGTCATGAATTATCCGCTAGTACAGATTTTGATTGCATTGGAAATGTACTGACTCAAGATCGCACCAAAAATAATTTGGCCATGCAAGGATTCTTGGTGGATCGTCAGGCAGGTATTCCAAAAGGCAAAAAAGTCAATGGTGGTTCGCTAATTTGTCAGTCACTCGATCGCCAGGGCCGCATACAAAATACCACCTTAATGAATGGCGTGAACAGCCTTCTGATAGATGAGTTGAATCTCCCTCAAGACCAGCAATCATCGGCACCAAGACTTTTTAAGATCAGGCTACAAATGACTGATGGGGCTAAGCTCAACTTAGATCTCGAGCGAACTTTTGCGACGAGGAATCTCTTGTGATTTTAGCTTGGGTGATATCGCTACTCTTGCTCTGTTCATCTCTTATCGTTTATTTAGAGAGGTTGAATGCATTACGTATCGTAGAAGTAAAAACAATGGAAGTGGCCCAAAATCATTTTCTTGCTGCTGAAAAATCGGTCTTAGACTGTGAGAACAATTTAACTGATCTGGCTAATCTCGAAGAGAATGCTTGTTTTATTCAATCAGTAGGAAAAAATCGTTGGTTGATTTCCAGTAAAGAAAAACCAGCCATTCAGATTGGCGTTGTGATTGATGAAACAACTGGCACGGTCACTCGTATTAACTGGCGACAAGTTTTTGAATAACTTCAAGCTAGATTCAAAATCCGGATTTAGTCTCTTGGAGTTAATGGCTGTGGTTTTGCTCATTGCCATTGTTGCGATGATGACTATGCCTTTATTGCAAGAACAAATTGCCGCACGAGAAATCGAAACTATCGCTCGAAGGTTTATTGCTCATGCGCACTTTGCTCGTCAGCAAGCTTTGTATTTAGGGCAACCCGTGCGCCTTGCGCCTATTGCTGACGATCGATGGGAGTCGGGGTGGGTAGTTAAAAGCGGCTGCATCGGTAAGGCAGTCAAATCAGGTTGTATTGAAAAGCCCTGGTTTTTGCAGGGAGGCATCGACCCCATTTACTTTAAGGGCGGAGGTAAGCAATTTATTGATCCCAATTCTGGCAAGAAGAGCATTTTGTTTAATGCCGCCGGTGCGGCAAAAACGGCTCAAGGCGGGTTTGTGGCCAATCGATTGATCCTGGGTCACAGCAGGGCTCCCGACTTGGAGCGCCAAATGATTTTGGGAAGTGGAGGTCGCTGGCGCATCTGCGACCCCGCTAGAGATACTAAGCGCTGCCATTGAATGGTTTAATAGACCCTATGTACAGCGCAGTTGACCACCAGTTTATGAGTAAGGCTTTAGCCGAGGCTCAAAAAGCACTTTATTTATCGAACCCTAATCCTAGAGTGGGTTGTGTCATTGTTAAAGATGACAAAGTTATTGGTAAGGGCTTTACTCAGAAGGTAGGCAGTGCTCATGCTGAGATACAAGCCCTAGCGAATGCCAAATCACTCGGAAATGATCCTGCGGGATCAACCATCTATGTAACGCTGGAGCCCTGCAGTCATACTGGGCGAACTCCCCCATGCGTTGATGCATTGATTGCTGCAAAACCGAAAGCCGTATTTGTAGCGATGTCTGATCCCAATCCCTTGGTTGCGGGTAAAGGCTTGGAGTGTTTAACAGCTGTTGGCATCAAAGTACATTGCGGGTTAATGGAGGCAGAAGCACGGGCATTGAACCCAGGATTTATCTCAAGGATGACTAGAGGCTTGCCTTGGGTGCGCATGAAAATCGCTGCGACCCTGGATGGCAAAACAGCTTTGCCTGATGGCCGTAGTCAATGGATCACCGGACCATTAGCGAGAGCAGATGGCCATCATTGGCGTGCGCAAGCTTGTGCCATTGTGACTGGTGTAGGCACTGTTAAAGAAGATGATCCCACCCTCAATGTGCGAGATATTCAAACTGAGCGTCAACCTTGGCGCATCATCGTTGATTCCAAATTAGAAACGCCGCTGGCAGCAAAGATTCTCAATAACATTGATCAATCAGGCATCATCATTGTTTGTGCCAACTTGGACAGCCCTGAAATGCAGAAAAAAGCGCAAGTATTTACTGAGCGCGGTATAGAAGTTATTGCTATGGCTAACCCATCTGGCAAGGTGGATCTGCCAAAGCTATTCTCGTATTTAGCTAAAGAGCGTGAGATGAATGAGATTCATATTGAGTCAGGCTTTAAGCTCAATGGTTCTTTGCTCAGAGAAGATTGTGTAGATGAGCTACTGCTCTACTACGCCCCATTCCTAATGGGTGATGGTATTGGTATGGCCAATGTGTCACCCTTGAGCTCCTTGGAAAGCAAGCAAGAATGGCAAGCGATAGATCACAGTCTATTTGGCCCAGATCTTCGTTTACGCCTAGTTAAAAAGCAATAAGAATCATTCGGAACTAAAATCCCCCTATGTTTACTGGAATCATTACTGCTGTTGGTCAAATTAAGAGCGCTCAAGCAAAGGGCGATGGCTTGCATTTAATTATCGAGGTTCCATCTGGCTATTTGGATGATGTTGCCTTGGGTGACAGCATTGCCATTCAAGGTGCTTGCATGACAGCTACCCAGTTAACCAGCGATTCTTTTGCCTTAGATATTTCTCGTGAGTCTCTGAATAAAACGATTGGTCTTGATAAGGTCGGTCCAGTCAACCTCGAAAAGGCCATGCGTTTAAATGATCGCCTAGGCGGACATTTAGTGAGTGGGCACGTAGATGGTGTTGGCAAGGTTGCGCACTTTTCTCAAGTGGCTAATGACGCTTATGGTTCTTGGTTGCTGCGTATTGAAGCTCCAAAAGAACTGGCGCAATACTTGGCTTACAAAGGATCTATTGTTGTGAATGGTGTATCGCTCACAGTCAATCAGACCGAAGACTCAGCAACTTCTTGCGTCATTGATATCAATATTATTCCCCACACCTTGGAAAACACTACCCTGGGCAATCTCAAGCAAGGTGATGCGGTAAATCTTGAAGTAGATTTGATTGCGCGCTATGTAGCTAGAATGCTTAATAAGGCTTAAATCTTTACTTTTATAGTTTTGCCACCCCTACGAGCCTTGATAGTTTTTATTAGTGAGGCATCATCAATAAAATCAAGTACCACTTCATATGCCTTAGCTGACAAAAGATAAGCCTTAGGTTTGTTGCTATTTAAGATGGCCATAGGTAGATCGTCTGCATTACCAATAATCTTCTTAGGATTGCGTTTTAGCTCAGCCATGCTGACTGTGGTTTTGATGCGAAGTATGTCTGCAATATCCATGTGACTTGTAATTTTAAATCGCTTAAATCTTAATTGGCATAGGGTTATATGGCCCCACTTGCAATAGTCCCATTTTGGGACTAAAATTAATGTGTGCGAATAATAGCCAGAAAACACCTAACAAATTTTTGGCGTATTCATCCCGATGCCGAGCAGCCACTTAAAGCTTGGTATGACGAGGTGGCGCATGCAAGTTGGAAAAGGCCGCAAGATATAAAGAATAAGTATCGAAATGCGAGTTTTATTGCAGGCAACAGAGTTGTCTTTAATATCAAAGGAAATTCCTACCGTTTGGTGGTGGCAGTTGCTTATAGTTTTGGGGCGGTATATGTGAAATTTATTGGTAGCCATGCTGCATACGATCGAATTGATGCTTGCACAGTGCAGTTGGAGGAAAAATGAAAGAATTAAAACCCATTCGTAACAAGCTTGAATACAAGGATGCCCTAGCCCAGGCGTCTTACTATTTTGATCATGAGCCAAAACCTGGGACTAAGGATGGAGATAGGTTTGAGATCCTCTTAATGCTCATTGAGTCTTATGAGAGCAAGCACTATGCGATTCTTCCACCAGACCCAATTGAGGCAATTAAATTCAGAATGGAACAATCCGGCTTGAGTCCAAAGGATTTGCAGCCGATGATCGGTGGCCTAAATCGCGTATATGAAATATTAAATCGCAAACGCCCCCTTACACTGAAGATGATTTGGAGGTTGCACTCTATGTTGGGGATCCCTGCTGATAGTTTGATTCAGCAGGATGATGAGCTGCGCGCAGCCTAATACGTTTAATACTTTTTTTGGTAGCGAGTAGGATCGCCCACATTGGCTTGCTTAAAGCCTGCCTGCCTTAGACGGCAAGACTCACATTCTCCACAAGCTTCACCCAAATCATTAGCTTGGTAGCAAGAGACTGTTTGCGAGTAATCAACGCCTAGAGTGCTTCCTAGCTGGATGATTTCACCTTTAGTTAGGCTGATGATAGGTGCGTGTACTCTAAAACGATTTGCATCATTGATGGCTTCGACACCTGCTTTAGTAGCTAGGTTAGCCATATGTTCGAAAGAGGCTACATATTCAGGTCGGCAATCAGGATAACCTGAGTAATCCACCGAATTAGCGCCGTAGAAAATATCAAGGCCTCCTAATGACTCCGCCCAACCCAATGCAAGTGATAGCAAAATCGTATTGCGTGCTGGCACGTAGGTAATGGGAATTTCTTGATCTTTGCCGGGAGTGGTTGGGACTGCAATCGAGGCATCAGTTAAAGCAGAGCCCCCAAAGCGAGTGAGATCCAAGTTAACCACTTCATGCCTTGCCACTCCAATTTGCTTGGCAATATGTTTGGCCGCTGCCAATTCAGATGAATGACGCTGACCATATCCTACGGATAGGGCATACGGCGTATACCCAAGGTCTTTCGCAAGGGCGAGCACAGTTGTTGAGTCTAGCCCACCCGAAAACAGAATGACTGCTGGAGCGCCGGCTTTACGGGGCGCTAGAGATTCGAATGCGGCAGAAAGCTTAGACATACTTAGATATGGATGAGAAGCGCTTACTTCGTACCGGCAATCAGCTGTTGTGCATCTTTAGCTGCATCAGTGTCTGGGTACTTAGCAATAATTTCGCTAAATGTTTTTTTAGCCGCTGCCTTGTTGCCGCTTTCTAATTGCGAGTTACCCAAAGTCACCATTGCCGCAGGAACGCGTGGATGATTTGGGTAGCGTTTAATTAAACTTTGTAATTGGGCGATGGCACCAGCATATTCTTTATTGGCATATTTGCTATTACCACTCCAGTAGAGGGCAAGCGGCAAGTAAGGGCTTTTTGGATACTTGGCAGTGAATGCAGCAAAGCTATCGTCAGCCTTCTTCAGATTACCCGTCTGAAACGCCTTTAATGCATCGTCGTAGGCTTTTTTCTCGCCAGGTTGCACTGTTCCAGAGACGCCTTCAATTGTTACGGTGCGAGGCTCAAAATTACCCAAGCGAGTATCGAGATCTTGGTAGTAAGTTTTCTGACTATTGTTAATGTCTTCGCCTTGCTTCTCAAGCTCTTCAACCTTGCCACGCAGCTCTGCATTCTCAGTTTTGAGTTTGTCGATTTGACCCTGTAACTCAAGCTGGGTGGTCGCTAGAGACTTGCGCAGATCCAGGATGGCTTTACGTGCCTCGTCATCGGAGAAGAGGGCCCAGGCGCTATTAGATGCGCCTAAACAAATGAGTGCAGCACTTAAACAAAACGCTCGTGAGAGCGTTTGTTTTACTGAGTATGAAAGCATCTTCATTTAGTTAGTGATGTAAACAATGTCAGCGCGGCGATTTTCTGCCCAAGCTGCTTCAGTGTCACCTTCTGCTTTTGGCTTTTCTTTGCCAAAGCTCACTGCTTCCATTTGGTCGTCAGAAACGCCCATCAAGTTCAATGATTTACGTACAGCATCAGAACGACGTTGGCCAAGTGCCAAGTTGTATTCAGCTGTGCCGCGTTCATCAGTGTTGCCCTGAATAATGACTTTCTGCTTTGGATTGGCTTTTAAGTAGCTTGCGTGAGCAGACAGCATTTTTTGGTATTTAGTTTGAACGGTGTATTCATCAAAGCCAAAGTAAACACTCTTTTCAAAGAGTGGACTGCTCGGGTCATTCCATGGCTGTGAGCCAAATTTGCCACTGCCGCTACCATTAGCGCCATCAGTGTCATCTAGCTTGACGCTGGAGCATGCTGCCATCAAAAATGCCGCGGCACCAATCAGGGCGAATGTCGCTGCGCGACGTGCGATAGAAATCTTCATGAATTTTCCTTTTTCCTACGAGCTAAATCTATAAATAAATCAATAGACAATATTATGCCCCTAAGAACATCAAAAGTGACTATTTCAACCCCTAAAAAAGGGTTTAGATGCAGTTAAGGCTTGGTTCAGACCTACCTAAGACTCAGTCCATGAATGGGCCCCAGGACGGTTGACGTACATCAGATCCGGGAATGCTCAATACCTGTTTGGAGTTGCCATCGACTGAAACGGCGGCGAGTACTCGTTTGCCACCGACTTTGGTGGAGTAGAGAACATAGCGGCCGTTGGCAGCAAAGGAAGGGGATTCATCACTAGTGCCATCGGTAAGCGCCTGAGTATCGCCAGTAGCCAAGTTCAGAATGTAGAGGCGATATGCGCCACCAATATTGGCGATGTAAGCTAAATATTTGCCATCTGGTGAGATGCGAGGTGAGGTTACAAAACCTTGTTTGAAGGTAATGCGTTTGACGCCTTCAGCTTGTTCGCCATCAGCACTCATGCGATAGATTTGTGGGTTGCCACCGCGATCGCTAGTGAAGTAGATGTAGCGACCATCAGCAGAATATTGCGGCTCGGTATCAATCGTGTTGCCACGAGTTAAACGATGCAAACCCGTGCCATCTGCATTGATGCCGTAGATCTGTGTATTACCATCTTTAGACAATGAGATCGCTAATTTCTTGCCATCGGGTGACCACGCTGGTGCGCTGTTATTACCCTTTTGATTTGAAAGAGAAATGCGACGACCGGTTGCTAGTTCATGAACATAAATCACCGGCTTACGATCTTCAAAAGAAACGTACGCTACTTTCTTGCCATCGGGTGACCATGATGGAGAAATAATCGGCTCACCACTGTTCATAGCATTGCGAATGTTCTGACCGTCTGCATCAGATATCACCAGGCGATAGCGCTTACCATCCTTAATGACATAGGAGAGGCGGGTGGAGAACACGCCACGCTCACCCAATAACTTAAAGATGATGTCATCAGCAATTTTATGGGCAACTGCACGCAAGTTATCGGTGCTTGAGCTGAGATTTAGACCGCCCAGGCTTTGAGATTTGCGAACATCAAATAATTTGTAATGAATGTCAAATTGATTGTTGCCAGTCTGTACGACTGATCCAACTACTAATGCATCAGCGCCACGTGCTGCCCAAGATTTGTAGTTGGGGGTACCATCATCGCTCTCAACAGCATTACCGTTCTCAGTATTTTTAAAGTAACCGCTGCGAGCTAAATCTTGGCGAATGATTTCAGTAACGCTAGTGGGTAATTTGTTCTCATCTTTAAAGCGCATTACCGCGATTGGGTAAAGTGATTGACCTACGCCAGTGATTTCAATATTCATCTGCGCAAGCGCAGGAGTTGCAAAGCTGATACATAAAGCAATACCAATCAAGCTAAAAGAATTTAGTTTTGAGGTCAGTTTCTGTATCTGTCTTTTTGCTAATTGCAACATGCATTAATCCTTGGGTTTAAAAGTCAGTTTTACTTCGCGTTGAGGAATTTTGCCATTGTCGTCTTTTGGCAAACTCTCTGCGCGAGAAAGTGCGAGGAGTACGGCACGGTCCCAGCCGGTATTACCGCTAGAGGATTGAATGCTGGTACTCAAAATAGCCCCGTCTGGAGCAAGATTGACCAGAATCACTGCTGCAGGGTTGCCACTCACGGATTCAGGGTTAAAGACAATCAATGGCTTGACCTTCTTAATGACTTTGTCGGTCCAGCCTGGGGGCGCATTGCCTCCGCCGCCAACACCACTTCCAACCGTACCACCACTACCGCCTTCGGCACCAGCTGCAGCACGTAAACGCGCTAATTGATCAGCACGTGATTTCTCAGCTGCTGCATTGGCTTTAGTTTCTACAGGAGATTGGGCTTTAGGGGCTTCTACTTTTTTCGGCGGATCTTCCTTCTTCGGCTTTTCCTTCTCCTTCGGTGGAGGAGGTTTCACTGGCTTTGGCTTCTCTTTCACCACTTCTTTTTTGGGAGGTTCTTTATCTACCTTCTTTTTCTTGATGGCGATATCAGCAGCCTCTTCTTTCACTTCTGTTTTGAGTTCTGGCTCAGGTGGAGATTCTACTTGTGGAGCGGAGTCCCAGAGCTCAACCTCAACACCAGAAGAGGTGGTGTTGTTCCAGCTAATCCCAATCATTAAAAAAGCAAGCAGACCTAAATGCGCGATGAGTGAAAAAGTAAAGGCGCGCTTGGTACTTTCTTCTTTCGTAAAACGTCCTCGCTTGAATTGCGAGAGGGGTGACTTAAAAGAGTGTGCGCTATTCATGAGCAGCTATGATGGCCAGAGTCTTACTGGGTCTTGACCGCAAGGCCAACGCGCTTCACGCCATTCTCTTTGAGCTTGGACATCACTTCCATCACTGTTTCATACTTAATGGATTTATCCGCAGCAATCACAATCGGTTGATCGGAGGATTTTTCTGCCTGAGATCTGGCAAAAGCACCAAGCTCAAATTTATTAAGTGTTTGCGTGGGGTCTCCATCTTTGCGCACGATGACATTCTCGTTGGCATCAATCGTTAGAAAGACTGGCGGCAGTGATTGCACTTTGGCGCCACCAACAGTGGGTAAGTTGACAACGCCTGGGTTGACCATTGGTGCGGTGACCATAAAAATTACGAGCAATACCAACATGACGTCGATGTAGGGAACGACGTTAATGTCAGACATTGCCCGACGTTTGTTTTTACGCAATGAAGAACCAGCCATAATTTTTTCGCTTATGAATGCAATTAACGTCCAGCAGTTTGACGCTGCAAGATGTTGGTGAACTCTTCAATGAAAGTTTCAAAGCGAATGGAGAGGCGGTCTACATCAGTTGCTGCGCGGTTGTAAGCCACCACTGCTGGAATCGCAGCGAACAAACCAATCGCTGTAGCGATCAATGCTTCTGCGATACCAGGAGCCACCGCAGAAAGGGTCGCGTTTTGCACATTAGCTAAACCGCGGAAGGAGTGCATGATGCCCCAAACAGTGCCAAAGAGGCCGATATAGGGGGAGACTGAGCCAACGGATGCCAAGAAGGGTAGATTGGCTTCTAGAAGGTCCATTTCACGTTGGTAGGTGGCTTTCATAGCGCGACGGGCAGCGTCAATCTCACGACCTTTTGCAAATTCTTGCATCCCAGCCTCGAAAATATGCTCTAGGACCGCGTCATTGCGGTTATTGCGCTGGGCCGCCTCTAGGAGGGTATTGAGGTCTCCACCGGCCCAAAAGTCACGCTCAAAGCGCTCGGTATCCTGGCGGACCCCACGTAAAACAGCGGTTTTCTTAAAAATAATGGTCCAAGAGGCCACGGACATGCTGAGTAATAACAACATTACCAGCTGTACTAATAGGCTGGCATTGAGGACTAGGGAGAGGAATGAGAGGTCTTGTGTAGAGGTCATGGTGGATTTTGTATGATGTAGGTTGATTTTACTAAGTTAATTCACTCAGCAATCCAACTTTTTCAGGATTATCACCATGTTTGACCGTCAAAACACCTTAGCCAAAACCGACCCCCAGTTATGGGCAGCCATTCAGAACGAAAATAAGCGTCAGGAAGACCATATTGAGCTGATTGCTTCTGAGAACTACACCTCACCAGCGGTAATGGAGGCTCAAGGCTCTCAGTTGACCAATAAGTACGCTGAAGGCTATCCAGGCAAGCGCTATTACGGCGGTTGTGAATTCGTCGACGTGGCTGAGCAATTAGCGATCGATCGTGTCAAAGCATTGTTTGGTGCTGAAGCAGCAAACGTACAACCCCATTGCGGCGCATCCGCTAACCAAGCAGTGTTCTTGGCTTTCTTAAAACCAGGCGATACCTTCATGGGTATGAGTCTTGCTGAAGGCGGTCACTTGACCCACGGCATGGCTTTGAACATGAGCGGCAAATGGTTTAATCCAATCGCTTACGGCCTTGATAAAAACGAAGAGATTGATTACGAGCAAATGGAGCGTCTCGCTCGTGAGCACAAGCCTAAATTAATTATTGCTGGCGCCTCTGCTTACTCTCTAAAAATAGATTTCGAGCGCATTGGTAAATTAGCAAAAGAAGTGGGCGCGATTTTTATGGTCGACATGGCTCACTATGCTGGCTTGATAGCTGCGGGTGTTTATCCAAACCCAGTTCCCCATGCAGACATTGTCACCTCTACAACGCACAAGAGCTTGCGTGGCCCCCGTGGCGGCATCATCTTGATGAAGGCTGAGCATGAGAAGGCGATTAACTCTGCAGTGTTCCCAGGCTTACAGGGTGGTCCTTTGATGCATGTGATAGCCGGTAAGGCGGCAGCATTCAAAGAGGCGCAGGAGCCGAGTTTTATTGATTACCAAAAGCAAGTTGTTGCGAATGCAAAAGCACTTGCCGAGACTTTAATTGCGCGTGGCTTACGTATCGTTTCTGGCGGAACAGATTCTCATGTAATGTTGGTGGATCTGCGCGCCAAGAAAATGACCGGTAAAGAAGCTGAACGTGTTTTAGGTGAAGCGCACATCACTTGCAATAAGAACGGTATTCCAAACGATCCAGAAAAACCAATGGTGACCAGCGGCATTCGTTTGGGTTCACCAGCGATGACTACACGTGGATTTAAAGAAGCAGAAGCAAGACAAGTTGGAAACTTTATTGCGGATGTTTTAGATAATCCAACTGATCCTGAGAACATTGCTAAAGTGCGCGCTCAAGTTTCTGAGCTCACGAAGCGTTTCCCAGTTTACGGTTAAGTAAACAATCAGCAACCCAACCAAGAAAAGAAGAGCTCATTGCGCTGCCCTTTTTGCCATAACGAAGATACCCAGGTTTTAGATACCCGGGTATCTGACGAGGGCGATACCATTCGCCGCCGCCGTCGTTGTGCCAAGTGCGATAAGCGATTTACAACTTATGAGCGTGTTGAATTGGTGCTCCCGGCAATTGTTAAGAAGAATGGCAGCAGAGTGGAATACAGTCACGATAAGCTGGCAAGTTCACTCAAGCTGGCTCTTCGTAAGCGCCCAGTATCTTCCGACTCCGTTGACGAATCCATTGCCCGTATCGAAGAGAAGCTTCTTAGTCTTGGCGAAAAAGAAATCCCAAGCGAGCGTGTTGGTGAATTAGTGATGCGTGAACTTAAGCGTCTCGACAAGGTGGCTTACATTCGCTTTGCCTCAGTCTATCGAAGCTTTGCTGATATTGAATCTTTCGAGAGCGCCTTAAAAGAATTAAAGTGATTACGGCAACATTCGCTTCATATAGTCCGCAAAAAGTGGAACTGTAAACGCAGTATCTCCGTGAGCAGGGCTATAAATCATTCCCTTGCTTATTAAGGATTGTCTTAATGGGGCTATTTGATGAACTTCCTTATTCATGGCGCTTGCGATGTCTCCCGACCTTGGTGCTGGGCTATTGATGCCCGCCATAGCTCTTAGATAGTTTTTTTCCATGGGGGTACAGCGATCAAACCTCACCCGAAAAAAGCTTGAGTCTAATTGGAGTATTGCTAGCTCGCTAGCTGCTAAAGCATCCTCCTCTGTAATTACTTTGGTGTTGGCAACCCCCCAACACATACTCCCCCACTCTTGCAGGAAATAAGGGTAGCCCTTCGTCTGCTTAAGGATTTGTTCTATTGCGCTAGTTTCAAAACTGACTTGGTATTGACTCACAGGAAGTTGAAGCGCTTTTGTTGCTGCATCTGGTGGTAGGGGGCCAATTTCTGGAAAATCAAACAAACGTTCAGCATACGATTTTGCTTTTCCAACATTTCCAACTAATTGTGGTGACCCTGCGCCTACCAAAGCCACCGGCAATCCTTTCTGAGCGCACCCATGGAGTGCTGAGATAAGGGCTGCAAGCTCAAGCTCAGGAACATATTGCAATTCATCGATGAATAGAACCACTGCCGTCTTCTTTTCTTTGGCGGCCTCACCAATTGCCTGTAAGAGTTCTGATAAATCGTAGTCAAGATCGCCCGTATCTGCGATACCTGGCTCAGTCCCTAAATCAAATCCAAATTCCATGCCTTCATATTTAACTTTTGCAGATGAGATAAAACTGCCAAGTATTCTTGCCGCCTTAGTAACCTTATCACTCAGTCCTGACAGTCTATTTAATTTGAATAGGGCCGCTCTAAGACTTGGAACAATCATTGCAGGTAGATTGCGATTTTCAGGAGACTCAAACTGAACACAGACTAAGCCTTCGGATTCAGCATCATTTTTTAATCTATTTAGTAGAACTGTTTTACCAACCCCTCTGAGGCCCACCATTAATATGCTTTTTGCAGATAGGCCATTTCTAATGCGATGTAAGGCAATGGACACATCTTCAATAACTTTGTCACGACCAGATAGCTCTGGTGGTGCAGAGCCAGCGCCAGGAGAGAATGGGTTGCTGCGGGGATCCATATATAGCAATCTTAGGTAATGTTATGAAAAAAACATAATATTGTATAAGATACTTATATTCAACCATTTTGCAGACAGGGATTTCATAAACTTATGTAATCAATTGATTACTATTGCCCAATAGATATATTGCACGATCAAGGGCCATATGAAGAAAATAAAAAAGAGTGTATTACCAAAGCTTGATGTCGTAGATTATTTAAAAACCGAGGCGGATATCGCTGGTTATTTGACTGCTGTACTAAAAGATGGAGATCCTGCGTTATTTGTTGCGGCAATTGGCGACATTGCTAGGGCAAAAGGAATGACCGCTATTGCCAAAAAGAGTGGGATAACCAGAGAATCCCTTTATAGAGCCTTAAAAATTGAAGCACGCCCACGATTTGAGACTGTCACGAGAGTCATACATGCCCTAGGTATGAAATTAAGCGTTCATGCATAAAAATAGGACTGCCATGCAGTCCTATTTAATTGGTGAGAATTGAATTACTTCAATTCAGCAAAAATTGAGATGGTAATGTCTTCAACGCTGCCAGTGCCGCTGACCTTGCGATAGGCCGGCGCTTTTACTTTGTCCGCTGGACTGCCTTGCGCAGCCCATGAGGAGTAGTACTCCACCAATGGACGGGTCTGATCGTCATAAACCTGTAAGCGTTTGCGAACAGTTTCTTCTTTATCATCATCACGCTGAATGAGATCATCGCCAGTCACATCATCTTTACCTGCAACCTTTGGTGGGTTGTACTTAATGTGATAAGTGCGGCCAGAAGCTGGGTGCACGCGACGTCCACCCATGCGATCGATGATGGCATCAAAGGGCACATCAATTTCTAATACGTAATCAATAGGAACGCCAGCATCTTTCATGGCTTGTGCTTGAGGAATTGTTCTTGGGAAGCCATCAAACAAATAGCCCTTGCTGCAATCGGGTTGAGTTAGGCGATCTTTAACGAGGCCGATGATGATGTCATCAGAAACAAGGCCGCCGGCATCCATAATCTTTTTAGCAGCAACGCCGAGTTCAGTTCCTGCTTTCACAGCAGCGCGCAACATATCGCCAGTAGAAATTTGTGGAATAGCGAATTTTTCGCAAATGAACTGAGCTTGTGTGCCTTTTCCAGCACCTGGTGCACCGAGCAGAATCAACCGCATTGTTTTCCCCTTAGAAGAGCTGTCATTGTCCCGTATTTTGTCGGGATCTTAGATACCTATTGACTAGGATTATCCCCGAGAAGCTCCAAACTACTGAGGTTTTGGCTTTTAGCCTTAGGTTAGCCTAGGAGCGAGCTAGTATCTGCCGCACTCTTTCGAGGTCCTCTGGGGTATCGACACCAGTTGGTGGAGCTTCTGAGGCGGTATGAACCGCTATGCGATAACCATTCCACAGGGCGCGCAATTGTTCCAGTGCCTCAGCCTGCTCTGGAGGTGCTGGCTCTAGACGAGTGTAGGCTTGTAAAAAGTCAGCTCTATAGGCATAGATCCCCAGATGGCGCAAATGCTCTATTTTTTGGTTTGCCTCAGGATCTCTCACAAACGGAATCGGCGCTCTGGAAAAGTAGAGCGCCTCACCAGAGCGATTGAGAACGAGTTTCACGACATTAGGGTTGTTGATCTCAGTAGCATCGGTAATCGGTACAGCAACTGTGGAGATGGCGCACTCTTGATGCTCCGCCAAAGTACTGGCAACTTGATTAATTAATTCCGGCGGAATGAGTGGCTCATCACCTTGTACATTCACAATCAATGCATTGCTGGGTAATTTAAGTAGCTGCGCAACCTCTGCAATGCGATCGGTTCCGGTTGGATGATCTGCGCTAGTCAGTAAACACTCAATACGGTACTCATCACAAGCTGCTTGTATTTCTGGTGAATCAGTTGCCACTACAACGCTGTGCGCAAGTGATTGCTTGGCGCGTTCTGCAACCCGAATGACCATCGGTTTACCACCAATGTCAGCTAGAGGTTTTCGAGGTAAGCGAGTGGATCCCAGTCTGGCTGGAATCACTACTAAAAAATCTGCAGCCTTGGAGTCAGTGTTCATTAAAGAATGATTTTTATTAAATTAAGCAATTTCATCAGCGCTAAGGCTGCGCGCTTCTTCAACCAGCATTACCGGCACATCATCTCGAATGGGATAAGCCAAGCGGTCAGCTTTGCAAATGAGTTCATGTTTCTCGGCATTTAAATGCAATTGGCTTTTGCATAGAGGGCAAACCAAAATATCGAGCAGTCGTTTATCCATGATTTCTTTGCAGTGATCTAAATGAAGAGTTTAAATATATGAGGACACAGTGTAGTGCTATGTACGCTAAACCTACAAGGTATAGCGATAAGGATTAGGTCTTTGCAGGATAGATTGGAGCCAGTCAGCCAGGCTATCCGGAAGAGTGAGAGTCATTGGCACCACCCAAATACGCTCATCGGTAATCGTTGTGCATTTCACAGCATCCTTTTCGGTAATGAGGATGCATTGTGCGTTGATCTTCTCAAAGAACTCAGGGGTATAGGTCGCATGATCAGGTAAAGGAATCGATTTAGCGACAATGCCCTGTTTCAGTAGATCATCAAAAAAGCGCTGTGGATTACCCAAGGCGGCAACAGCAGTAATTTTGTTTGGTAGATAGCTATCCGCAATTTGAGCAAGCGTCTGCGTATTTGTGGGATTGATCAATTGGTAGGCATTTCCCAAATTACCCAAGAGCGAGAATGCGCGACGCCCTAAAAAGTATTCATCCTGGGGGCCAAGCTTAGTTTCAATATCCTTTGTTTTTCCGGTAAAAAGGGTGGCATCGCGTTCGCGTGTCGCTGGTTCACGCAAAGGACCGGCGGGCAGCAAAAAGCGATTGCCTTCGCCGCGTCCATCACGCACTACGAATTCGATATCACGACCACCTTCGCGAGCAGGCCAGCGGGCTAAGCCGCTATGTTGCAAGCCATCATCACTAATGATGACGTTTACATTGGGTGAATGCTTGAGCAAAGCCCCAATACTTCTTTGACGCTTTGGAAAAACCCAAATCGGAAATTGGTCGTGCGTACGTTTTGCAATCAAGACTGGTTCATCGCCAACTAAAGCAGGATCAGAATTGCCGTGTACTTGTAAGGGTGCTGTTTGTGAAGAGGAGCCATAGCCTCTACTGATAATCCCGGGCCTCCATCCAAGTTGCTGTAAGCGTTCTGCTAAAGCAATGACGATGGGTGTCTTGCCTGTCCCGCCTACGCGAATATTGCCCACAATAATCACCGGTACTGGAGCAGGCTTTTGTTTTACTAAGCCCGTATCCAGAATTAATTTACGCATACGCACTACTAGGCCATAAAGCCAAGAGAGTGGCCATAGCAATAAGCTTGTAGGGCCACGTCTTTCCCAAAACTTAGGTGCTTTACGGAAAAAAGAAAAGGACATGAAGAATATTTTTCTTTGTTCTGAAGTTATTTTTTAGTTTGACTGCTAAAGACAATATTCGAGAGATTGGCATCACGCGCTGCTTCCAGTGCGCTCATCACAGCTTGGTGAGGCGCTTTGGCATCTGCATCAATATTGACCTGCAGAGAGCTAGCACCCTCCTTTTGACTACTTTGTCCATTTAGCTGAGTTAAGGCATTGCTGAGCTCTGACCGATCGATAACTTTGCCATTAACAGCGAAGCGGCCATCGCGACTGACTGCAATATGAATTTGCTTAACCTCTGCTTGGCTCTCATTGCCATTGGCAGTAGGTAAGGTAATGGCTAGTTCTTGATACCGTGTGAAGGTTGTAGAGATCATTAAAAAGATTAGCACCACCAACAGCACATCAATAAAAGGAATCAGATTGATTTCTGGTTCTACAGGCGTAGCACTGCCCCCAAGAGAAAATCTTCTCTTAGCTCGTGGGTGCGTTTCTAGCCAACTCATTTTGTAATGTCAACAGCGTCGTTTGGATACAGCTTTTTGAAAAGTTGACGAGTAAATTCTTCGCATTCACGTTGACGTTGATTTGCCATTGCGCGCAAACCACGCCAAGCAGCAAGAGCTGGAATAGCAATCAATAGTCCAAATGCAGTGTTGTACAAAGCGACTGATATACCGTGTGCCAATTGTTGTGGACTACCAGCGGCGCCATTAATCGCACCTTGACTGCCAAAGATTTCAATCATGCCCACTACAGTGCCAAATAAACCCAATAGCGGAGCGACTGTGGCGATCGTGGCAAGGGCACCTAAGTAGCGGTCCAGCTTAAGCCAAGTGCCTTTTGCGGTCACCTGCAGCTCCTCCAGCGCAGTATCGGTACTACTGCCGGCTAGTTTCTCTTTTAGTGCGCATGCCAATAAAGGACTTACAGGAGAAAGGTTGGCCAATTCTGCAATCTGCTGCTCGGAAACGGTTGATTTGTTTCCAACCAACTGATTTGCAAGAGAAAAGACGCTTTCCAGACAGTTTTTGGGGAATATATGCGTTTGACGCAGATACCAGCCTCGCTCTATGGCGATTGCAAGGCCCAATATGGAAATGATGAGGAGGGGCCAAATAGGCCAGCCAGCGGATAGTAAGATGGAGTACATAAGCTCAGTACTTTAGCTGAATTAAAAAGCCTGTTTCGGGAACCTAGCCTGTGGATAACTCTGTGCAAAACTTTTTTGAATTCGCTCTGTAAGTCCTTGATACATGGTTGGTTCGGTTTTATGTTGCATTAAATTGAATTTATTGGATGAATTAATTCCTATATAAATCAATGGCTTGTATTTTTGATGTTGGATTTATGAGACGTTTTGGGTCAGTAATTACTTACTTATGAGCATTAAACCTAGAGTGAATCTGCATCTGTGGATATTTATTGGCGCCCAAGCTAGATGGCTGTGAGATTAAAGAGAAAAAATGTCGGAAATATCAAGGGAAATTCTGAGTGTTGGCGATCTAAACCGCGCCATTGCAGCCTCTTTAGAGGACCGTTTCGACACTGTATGGGTGAGCGGGGAGATTTCTAACTTCAAGGCTTATGACAGCGGGCACTGGTATTTCTCATTAAAAGACGCAGAAGGTCAGATTCGCTGCGTCATGTTCCGTGGTCGCAACGGCCAAGTGGGGTTCATGCCGCAATCTGGGGATTTGGTTGAGGTCAGCGCCAGTCTAGGCATGTATGTCCCTCGTGGGGATATTCAGCTCACCATTCAGACTTTACGTCGCGCTGGTATGGGCGGTCTTTATGAAGCCTTCTTAAAGCTCAAAGCCAAACTTGCTAAAGAAGGTTTGTTTGATGATGAGCGTAAACGCGAGATACCAACACATCCGAGATCCATCGGCATCATCACATCACCACAAGCAGCTGCACTTAAGGATGTCTTAAGCACTTTAGCGAGAAGAGCGCCACATATTCCGATTGTGATTTATCCAACTTTAGTTCAAGGTCCTGATGCACCCGCTGGAATTATTGCCGCACTCAAAGCTGCTAATAAAGAAAAAGCAGTCGATGTCATATTGCTAGTGCGCGGTGGTGGCAGCATTGAAGATCTATGGGCTTTTAATGATGAACAGCTTGCATATGCGATTGCAGATTCATCCATCCCAGTGGTCAGTGGTGTTGGACATGAAACCGACTTCACCATTGCCGACTTTGTTGCCGACCTCCGTGCACCAACTCCGACGGGCGCGGCAGAGCTTGCAGCACCACGCCGAGATCAAATGCTGCAGGAGCTCGATGCCATCATGCAAGCGCTTCTCCAGCGCATTAATCAACGAGTTGAGCGCGAGGCGCAAACCTTAGATCAATTGGCTCTGAGGCTTAGCCATGCTTTGCCCAACCCAGATCGCATGCGCGAACACATTCATGGCTGGCAGCAACGATTAAACCAAGCATGGTCAGTGCGTATAGAAAGCTGGAAGCGTAATCAAGTGCACTACCAGTCTCAGTTAGAGATGCTCAATCCGCAGCGAACGCTTGAGCGTGGTTATGCCGTTATTCTGAGCAAAGAAAAAGATCAACTACACGCGTTACGCAAGCCTAGTGAGCTAAATGTGGAAAACACATATCAAGTGCAATTAGCTGAGGGTCAAGTAGACGTACAATTTTCAGAAATAAATCCAGTGGAAAGCAATTGACAGTGTAGTGTTTTCGGGTGTGATATCAACCCCAATTACCATTATAAGCTATATAGAATAATGGTTATTATACAAATAAATTTTTGTATAATAACCAAATGAGTACCAAGCTATATGAATCACTTTCATTGTCCGCGCAAACGGCTTATGCCGAACTGCAGGATCAATTGCACGTTGAAAATATCAATCAATTTAAAGAATTGCCAGGATCCTTTCATAAGCAAGTTCAAAAAGGTAAGACTTATATTTATTACGGCTATCGTGATATTGATGGTGTAGGTCGTATGGCTTATGTGGGTCCTGAGGATCAACGCGTTACTCAGCTTATTAAAAAACATCAAGCTCTGAAAGTAAGTGATCGATCGACTAAGATCAAAAGGCTGGCGCTATCGGCGGAAGCGCTTGGTTGTGAGTCAACATTAACCAAGCATTTTCGCGTAGTGAATCGCTTACGTCATTATGGATTTTTCAGCGCTGGTGGAATATTGATTGGCACACATGCATTTCTTGCCATGGGAAATATGTTGGGGGTGAAATGGCTATCTTCCAATACAACAATGGATGTAGATTTTGCTCACGCAGGAAAAAATGTTTCAATCGCATTAGGGGCAAATGTCAAAATCTCAGTGCACGATGCCTTAAATTCGTTGGAGATGGGCTTGTTACCCATTACTGAATTTTCAGGAAAAACAGGTGCTCAATATCGCAATCCCAGGGATCCGGAACTACGGCTAGATTTTGTTACCCCCCAAACTCGAAGTGGTGGGCCAGTGGTGTTGCCTGAATTGGGTTTGACTCTGGAATGCCTTAAATTTATGGAGTTTTCACTGGTAGATACTACACAGACTGTGCTCTTATCTAAAGAGGGTGCTTGCATTGTGAATATCCCAGCCCCAGAGCGCTATGCAATACATAAGTTAATTGTTTATGGGGAGCGGCCTATGAATGAGCGCGTCAAAGCAAATAAAGACTTAGGTCAAGCCGCAGCAATTTTCAAAGTTCTATTTGATGAGGGTAATGGAGAGTTAATTAGGCGAGCATGGATAGATGCAATTTCACGTGGACCTGGTTGGCTTAAGCGTTTAAATCAAGGAAAGACTGCCTTGCTGAAGCAATACCCAGAATTATTGGATCTAGCTAATGTACGGTAGTAATAAGCACGATTTACAAAATATTGGGCTCAATCTGCAAGCTAACGCCAAATTTGTCGTGCACTTTTTCCTGAATGCATTTGGCTAAACCTAAAATATCTTGAGCGGTACCACCGCCATGGTTAACCAGTACAAGCGCTTGATGTTCATAAACACCAACCGAGCCCATGCGTTGACCCTTAAAGCCGCATTGATCGATAAGCCAACCAGCTGCGAGCTTACGTTTACCAGCTGCATATGGATAAGACACTAGATTCGTATGCGCTCTCAGCAAAGTTTCATACTGCTCAACAGGAATTACAGGGTTCTGAAAGAAACTTCCAGCATTACCAATTACTTTGGGATCTGGCAGCTTATGTGTGCGCACCTTACATACTGCTAAGAAGATATCTTCAGGACTCGGGTTGGCGTTCTCAGAAAATTGCTTTGTAAGATCTGCATAGTGGATGCGAGCTTGCCAAGCTTTAGGCAGCTTAAAAACGACCTTTGTCACGATAAAGCGGTGGGGATTTTGCTTGAAGTAGCTATCGCGGTAAGCAAAGTGGCATGCCTCATTTTGGAGGGTGACAAAGGCATGGTTTTTTGCATCAAATGCTTCTATGCTATCAATGTAATCTGCAATTTCAACACCATAGGCGCCGATATTTTGGATGGGAGCTGCCCCAACTGTGCCGGGAATGAGTGCTAAGTTTTCTAGGCCGGGCAAATCTTTCTCGAGTGTCCAAGCAACGAGTTCATGCCAGTTAACACCAGCACCAACTGCTAAATAGCTTGCCTTTTCATCGGAGGAAATGATTTCTTGCCCAGCGATATTCATGAGGAGGGTGGCTCCCGGTAAGGTGCTTGGGAGAATGACATTGCTACCTCCGCCTAAAACCCGCCATGGCAGTTTTTTTTCTGCAACTTCTGCAATAACTTCAGGAATTTGCTCGGGCGCGGTAATTTCGTAGGCCAGTTCCGCGCTAGCGTCAAAGCCAAAGGTGTTGCGGTGCTTCAAACCCAAATTTGGGATCAATTTTGCGGGTTGGGGCGCATTTTGAGCACGGTTCATGCCACAATCTTATTCGTAAAAGAATCCAGAGCCTATTTTTTGGTAGCACAGGAAGCAAGAAATCTGCGATGGACGCCAAAATAGCCAGAAAATGTAAAGATTACGAGAGTAATTACGAGAAAACATAGGGAGTAAAAATGCCAACATTTGACGTAGTTTGTGAGCCAGACATGGTTGAGCTCAAAAATGCCATCGAGCAATCCAATAAAGAAATTACCAATCGTTTTGACTTCAAGGGCTCTGATAGCCGTGTTGAACAAAAAGATGAGGCATTAATCTTATTTGGTGATGATGACTTTAAATTGGGTCAAGTGCGTGATGTCTTGATTAACAAAATGGCCAAGCGCAATGTGGATGTGCGTTATCTTAAGGATGAGAAAACAGAAACCATTGGCAGTGATAAGCGTAAGCAAACGATGAAGATTCAAAAAGGAATCACTTCAGACTTGGCAAAAAAAGTTGTGCGCATCATTAAAGATAGCAAGCTCAAAGTGCAAGCCAGTATTCAGGGTGATGCGGTGCGTGTCACCGGCGCCAAGCGTGATGACTTACAAGAAACAATGGCCTTACTTAAAAAAGAAGTAACAGAGGCGCCATTGGGCTTTAATAATTTCCGTGACTAAGAAGAAGCTTGGTGCAATGAAGACGCTTAAACCCATTCCTGTATTTCCATCAGAACTTGATGAAAGACGGTTTTGGGAAATGAATGACGCTTCTAATTATTTTGATTTAAATAAAGCATTTAGAGTGGCAACACCAAATCTAAGACCCCACTCTGCGACTATGAAGTCTCAAGTTGGGGTATTTAGAAAATTGATATAGGACTTTATTTGGTCAAGGAACCCAGAAATTAGCTAAATCAGGTATCCATAATCTTTCGTTGATTTGGGTTAAATCCCATCTATTCAATGAGCGCGTAAGGATTGCAATTGCATCCAATATGGTATATATTTTATATATATAAATTAACGAGGTGCCATGATGAGAGCTTCAAACGAAAACCTGTTGGTCAAATTCCGCTCTAAAGACACCCAATTTGGCGTGACTCGAACAACTGTTAAGGCAATTGCTAAAGAGCTCGATGTCAATGAAACGCAGGTTATCCATATGGCCTTGTCAAAATTTGCTACTGATGTTTTACCTTCTTATGCCCCTGATGATGGTCCGTTGACCGCAAAACAAGTCTTGGTATTACGCAAGGATGCAGCCAAGCGCTTACCAAAAGGAAAACTGCTTGCACGCGATGCATTGTTTGCATGAGTCAGGTTGGATGTTGCCAGCACCTGGCGATATCGTTTGGTGTTTGTTTCCAGAAGTTCCTAATAGTGAGCCAGGACCCAAACCCAGACCAGCCATTGTCCTGAGTGTCGAGCGGAGGGATGATGGCAATCAGGTCAGCGTGGCGTATGGAACATCCCAAAATCTGACAAGACTTAAAGCTGGCGAGGTGGCGATAACCCAGATTAAGAATCCAGCGGCTTATGCACTGGCTGGATTGGCTTACGACACAAAGTTTGATTTCAAGGTGATTGTTGATCTGCCGTGGTCTGAGCGCTATTTCAAAGTACCCGCTAGAAGCCCGCATGGCAATACACCCAAGCTAGGAACCTTGCACGCAACTATTCTTCGCGTTGTAGAAGCGGCTTATCGTGCCGCATCAAACCGATAAGATGAAAAAAAATACACCTCCAATCTCCGTGATGAGCCAGGAGGCCATTGAGCGATTCTGTGATGCTTGCTGGCTAGAGGATGGGCTAGCTCAAAATAGTTTGTCTGCATACCGTAGGGACTTATTGTTATTGGCTCAGTGGTTATATAAGGACTCTGGTGCGGATCTATACGGTGTTACTGAGAAAGATCTTACGGCCTACATAGCGCACCGACGTGCCGACAAAGCAACTACGGCTAATCGACGCTTAACGGTATTCAAGCGCTTCTATCGTCATGCACTTCGTATTAATTTAGTGAAGAGCGATCCTTGTATTGGTTTGCGCGCTGCTAAACAAGCGCTACGCTTTCCTAAGACACTCAGTGAAGATCAAGTCACTGCATTACTCAATGCACCCGATATTGAAACCCCTTTAGGTTTGCGTGATCGCACTATGTTGGAATTAATGTATGCCAGTGGTTTACGCGTATCCGAAATTGTTTCTTTAAAAACGGTTGCCCTAGGTCTGAATGAGGGTGTAGTAAGGGTAGTTAATGGCAAGGGTGGCAAAGAACGCTTAGTGCCATTTGGTGGTGAAGCAGGGCAGTGGTTAAGGCGTTACTTAGCGGAAGCGCGCACCCCTTTGTTGGAAGGTAAAACAACGGATGCCGTGTTTGTGGGGCGTCACACTGGTACCGGTTTAACTCGTCAAGCGTTTTGGGCGCTGATTAAACGCTATGCCACATTGGCCAATATTCCGGTAGCTCTATCACCCCATACCCTACGTCACGCCTTTGCCACCCATTTGCTCAATCATGGGGCAGATTTAAGGGTGGTGCAGCTCCTTTTAGGCCATGCCGATATCTCTACTACCCAGATCTATACCCATGTGGCCAGAGAAAGACTGAAATCCATACATTCGCAGCATCATCCTAGGGGGTGATGTTTAAAATGATATCATTTTATGATATCATATGAAAAATAAATAGCAAACATCAAAAAACCTTAAAGGCTATATTTGCTAAACCCACTTCAGCAACAATAGAGTGGAGAAAAATTGAATTATTGTTAGTAGCGGTTGGCAGTAAGTGCGTTGAGGGCGAAGGTTCAAGGGTAAGTTTTTTGATGAACAACCATCGCTTGGATTTGCATAGGCCACATCCCGGCAAAGAAGCAAAACGGTATCAGGTAAAAGATGTTCAAAGTTTTTTGGTTTTAATAGGAGTGAAGTTATGAACAAGCCATTGCGTTATAAAAATTATTCTGCCCGCATTGAGTTTGATGTTGATGACCGTATTTTTGTGGGTCACTTAACGGGCATCACTGATATTGTGTCTTTTCATGGCGAGTCTGCTTCAGAGTTAATTAAAGCCTTCGAAGCGGCTGTTGATGGATAT
Organism: Polynucleobacter sp. MG-28-Ekke-A2; assembly: GCF_035012985.1. Classification (NCBI taxonomy): domain Bacteria; kingdom Pseudomonadati; phylum Pseudomonadota; class Betaproteobacteria; order Burkholderiales; family Burkholderiaceae; genus Polynucleobacter; species Polynucleobacter sp. MG-28-Ekke-A2. The sequence continues at coordinate 233,157 of NZ_JAYGQU010000002.1, forward strand.
ATCGCGATGTCTGAAGCTCATGGCGTAAAACCACAAAAACCATACTCTGGAAAATTGATGTTGCGCATTTCTCCTGAAATCCATGCAAAAGTGGCTAGAGTTGCTCAGGCGTCTGGAAAAAGTATTAATGCTTGGGTTTCTGATGTACTGCAGGCTGCCTGAGTATGGGTCTGCTGACTCCTCTGCTCCAACGGAGCTTGGTAGCCCAAGAATCACTATCAAGATAAGTGTTTAAGATATCACCATGAATTTCACCTTAGATCTCTTGCTCATTCCACTTGCCTATCTTATTGGCTCCATTTCATTCGCGGTAGTGGTGAGTAAGTGTATGCGCTTACCCGATCCTCACTCCTATGGCTCCGGCAATCCTGGCGCCACCAATGTGCTACGTACTGGTAATAAGTTGGCTGCCGTTTTAACGCTGATTGGTGATGCTTTAAAGGGTTACTTTGCCGTCATGCTGGCGCGAGTATTGTTCGGAGATGAATCTCTGACCTCGACCATGAACTCATGGTTATTGTGTGGTGTTGTGCTCGCAGTATTTTTAGGCCATCTCTTTCCTATATTCCATGGCTTTAAAGGTGGCAAAGGTGTTGCTACTGCTTGCGGTATTTTGTTTGGCATCAATTGGATTTTGGGGTTAGCTACGCTGAGCACTTGGATTATTGTGGCGATGTTTATGCGCTACTCTTCTTTAGCGGCACTGGCTGCTGCAATCTTTGGCCCCATCTATTTTGTTTTCTTATTCGGCTTTCAGCCGATGGGCTTGGCTCTCTTGGCCGTATGTGCATTACTTATCTGGCGCCATCGAAGCAACATTCAGAATTTACTCAATGGCAAAGAGAGTCGTATTGGCTCTAAAAAGACTCCAACATAATTCATCCAACATAACCAAAAAATAACTAACGGTACTTCTTATGACTATTGCTTACGCTTGCATTCTGTTGATGGGTCTTTTACCTTATGTCGCAGCAGGTATTGCTAAAAAAGGTTTTCAGGGTTATGACAATGCGATGCCACGGCAATGGCTGGCAAAGCAAACGGGGTTTAGAGCCAGGGCTAATGCTGCTCAAGCCAATCTATTTGAGTCGCTCCCTTTGTTCTTTGCCGCCGTGATCATTGCATCCGTAGCTCATGCTCCACAGGACAGAATTGACTTACTGGCAATGGGTTTTGTAATTGCCCGTATCGCCTATCTCATTTGCTATATCGCTAATTGGCCAACCACGAGATCCATCGTTTGGCTGTTTGGCATGATTTGTGTAGTGGGCTTGTTTTTTCAAATGTAAAGGTGTTTAGGCATTTGCTTGATTTTTAGATGTAATATATCATTGCTATATTACAAAATATCCCCATAGATGTGGAGGGTCAAATGACAAGTATTGCCAAATTATTTATGAGCGGGCGCAGTCAAGCGATTCGTCTGCCCGCGAAGTTACGCTTTCAATCCAAGCAAGTCCGCATAGAACAAGTGGGTAATGCGCTTTGGGTTACGCCTGATGTTGAGAAAGAGCACAATCTGGGTCAATGGCTCAGTACTTTTTATCAACAGACTGATCCTCTTCCAGAGAACTTTTTACAGGATCGGGATGATCCACCAGCACAAGAGCGTGATTGGACTTAGATTGGTAAAAAAACAAAAAACCTTAGATACCAATATTTGTAGCTATATATTGCGCAGACATCCGCCAAAGATGTTGGAGCGCTTTGCTGGGCTGGAGCATGATGAAGTATGGTTATCTGCCATTGTTGCTGCAGAGCTGAGGTTTGGAGCGGCAAAATTAGCATCGCCACGTTTTAGTGCGGCGATTGAAGCATGGATAGATGGTTTTGAAATTCGTCCATGGCCGGTGGAGGCTACGCACCATTACGCTCAAATTCGTTCTGGGCTAGAGAGAATGGGTCAACCCATTGGTGGCATGGATTTAATGATTGCAGCCCATGCCTTATCTGAATCCAGCGGTTTGATCACTAATAATGCACGAGAGTTTCATCGTATTCCTAATCTTCAAGTGGAAGAATGGTCAATTTAGACCCTGTTCGATAGCCGCTATTTTTCCCCTAGAAAGTTTTTATGCCAACCCCTAAGAAAACTATTCAGAAAATGCCTGCAAAAAAAATAGTGAGCAAACTTCCTATTAAAAAATCTACCGTTAAATCAAGGGATGCTACAAAAGAAGAGGGTGGTTTACCTTTATCGGTAGTCATTCGTCGTCGTATCGAAGCCCAAAAGGCTCGCTTTCATGCGAATGACAATATCTCAGCATTTATTAAGCCAGGTGAATTAGAAGGTTTGGTAGATGAGGTAGCGGAGAAAATGCAGGCTGTTTTAGAAAGCCTCGTCATCGATACTGAAAATGATCATAACACTCAAAACACGAGTCGTCGTGTAGCAAAGATGTATGTGCAGGAGGTGTTTAATGGGCGTTATGTTGATCAGCCCACTTTAACCAAGTTCCCCAATGTGAGCCGCTTAAATGAGCTCATGATTATTGGCCCCATTACCGTTCGTAGTGCTTGCTCTCATCATCTATGCCCAATCATGGGCCGTATTTGGATCGGTGTTCTACCTAGTAAGGAGTCTGCTCTGATTGGCCTTTCTAAGTACTCACGCTTGACCGAATGGGTCATGTGTCGCCCACAAATTCAGGAAGAAGCTGTTGTAGAGCTGGCAGATATGCTTGAGAAGAAGATTAAGCCAATTGGTGTGGCAGTAGTGATGGATGCAGATCACTTTTGTATGCAATGGCGTGGTGTTAAGGATCGTGATTCGAAAATGATCAACAGCGTGATGCGTGGAGCCTTTTTGAAAGACTCTAATTTACGTAGAGAGTTCTTGGCTTTGATTGATCGTAAGTAGGGCAATGAAAAAGCTTCTTATTCTGACTGTTTTGTTGATGGCGGGCTGCACTGCAGGCCCGATGCTGCAGAGTTACCAATCTGTTGTGGATGAAAAAGTGGAATCTCCATTCTTCTACGTTCCACCCTTAAATCAAAAAGATTACACAGACCGCACTTGGATTTTGCTTGCAGAATCTAAAACCAAGAACTGGTTTTACGATCCCTATACTCTGACCGAAGACGAGGATGGTCTTCTTACTTACGATGCATTTATTGCGCCAAGAGAAAAAAGTAATTTAGCAACCTATAACGCCACTATGGTTGGCCCATACCGCCAAAAAATAGATTGCTTTAGTAACAATCAGTGGTCAGAAACTTTTTATACCCAGAATATTGTCTCTAAAGGTCCTCTGGTCGGTGACATCAAGCCAGTGAATGGCTCTGGCTGGGTAAAGATTGCCCCAAGAACTGCAATGGCTTATGTGCGCTCCCGTCTTTGCGGTAGAAAGTTCATTGACGACCAAAATATCAATTACTTCCTTTATCAAGAGGGCGCACTACCAGCGCCAACACCCCAAAAACCGACTGCTGAGATCTTTGATGAAAAAGAAAATAAGCAACTTGTCATTACTAAGCAAGAGGCAGACCTGGAGTTAGTGAATACTGAGTCCCCAATCTTTTATGAAGTCATTAATAACGAAGTAACGATTGTTGATACCAAAAAAGAGGTTCGCCAGTTACGACTGAGTTCTTATACATTGGGTAAGGATCTAATCAAGCAGGCGGATTACAGTTTTACTGCTAATTGCCAGGAAAATTCTTTCACCTTAACTACTCAAGGTCAGGGCACAAAATCTAGCGGTGCGATTGGTGCAAAAGATTCAATCGCAGCAGTTGCGTTCAATAGAGCGTGTGGTGATCATGGGACATACATGAAGATAGTTAATAAGGGTAGAAATTGATTACAAAGATCATGCAGCTCAACTTACGAATTTCGCTGCTCGTATTTGTATTGAGTGTTGCTGCTTGCTCAACATTCCCTTCTGAAAACCAAAATCCCGCTAAAAATAACAAAGCAACTTACAACAAAGACCTCAAGGAATGCCAAGAGGATTACCCCGAAGTGGGTTCGGGAGTTCACATCCGTCAGTGGATTAATTGCATGAAGCTTAAGGGCTGGAATTAATCGACGTTTTTAGTAGGAGATTTTATGAGAACAATTCTCATCTATATTTCTATATAAATCATTGACTTACGCCATGAGTGGCAGCAGCAAATCTTCTCCACTATGATCTCCCTTAGTTTTCAAAGGTGCGCATGCTTTTGAGATGCGCGTGCAAGTTAATCACTGATTTATTTTTGGAGAATCCATGAAAAATAGTCGTCGCCAATTTATGATTTTGTCTGCTGCTGGTGCCTGTACTTTGGCATTGAACGGTAAAGTTCAAGCCCAAGCTATGGTTGCAGAAACTGATCCACAAGCTGCTGCATTAGGTTACAAGGCAGATGTCTCTAAAGTAGATAAAGCAAAGTACGCTAAATATGCCGCTGGTCAACATTGCAGCAGCTGTGCATTGTTCCAAGGTAAAGCTGACGCAGCTGCAGGTCCTTGCTCATTGTTTGCTGGTAAGCAAGTTGCTGCTAAAGGCTGGTGCTCTGCTTACGCTAAGAAAGCGTAATCAGAAACAAGCAGTTTTAATCAATTGTATTGATGCTCTGGTGTAATTAAGGGCAACGGAAGGCCACCCTAGGGTGGCTTTTTATATTCCTGCAGTCAATTGCTGATTAAAAAAATGGGGGGGTGTATCCTTTTGGTAAAAACCATCCTAGGAGATTTCCTCTGAAAGACCGCATCAAAAACAATTTGCAACGCTACACTTTTTATTTGGGTGGCGACCAGCCTCCCGTAGCCATGGTGGAGCGAGTGCGCTCTGGTTTTGGGGCCTTTATTGGGCTGATGTTGGTGCTTACTACCGCCAAGTATCTTGGAGAGCTTGGGGGTATTGATGAATGGCTAATGGCTTCATTGGGGGCTAGTGCTTTATTGGTCTTTGTCTTGCCAGGCAGCCCAATGGCTCAGCCTTGGGCCGTCATTGCCGGCAATACCTTGTCGGCCTTGGTTGGCATTTGCATTGCCCATCTAGTGGGGGAGCCTCTGATAGCTATGCCTTTAGCGGCCAGCCTTTCTATTTTGGGAATGTTTTTTCTGAGGTGTTTGCATCCTCCAGCCGCCGCAGTGTCTTTAATTGTGGTGCTGGGCCATGTTTTGCACTTCCGCTATGCTTTTTTCCCAGTAATGGTCGATTCGATTCTGTTGGTGCTGGCTGGAGCGGCTTATAGCAATCTCACTGGTAAGCGCTATCCTAATAGGCCCAGCTAAGGTCGCAGTGACTAGGATTCTCAAGAGCGGGGGCAATAAAAAAGGGGCAAGAGCCCCTTTTTTATTGCAGGAAGATCTATTGGATGCGCCCAGCTGCTATAGAGGCCTTGCAGTCCTTAATTCCATAGTTATGGTATTTACCCGCATTTTCTTTGCGAATAGATTGACCGCACTCTGTTAGTGAGTTGCGAAGGTTAATCTTCGGAATATTGCCTGTTGTCATTTTGACTCCTTAGTTATAGTTTTTAATGCTGGCGCGTAATAGCGTCTTCTATTGTGCGCCTGAATAATTTTAATAAATAATTGGCACTTTGTAGGTAGCTAAAGCCTATAAAATGAATCTTATTCAAATAAAAAGGCTTTCGATAGACAAATGGCTTTAGTTATCCCAGTCATCCTTTGCGGTGGGTCAGGCACCAGACTTTGGCCTTTATCGCGCTCGGGGTTCCCTAAGCAGTTTTTAGTTTTATCGGGCGATGGCTCTTCTCAGAGCTTATTTCAGCAAGCAGTAGAGCGAATTAACTCCGTTGGCAATGACAGCAACGGCAAGGTCAGATTGGGCGATACCCTAGTAGTCACTAACGAAGATCATCGATTCTTAGTTTTGGATCAATTGCGCGAACTGCAGTTGATCAAAGCCAAATTAATACTAGAGCCCGTCGGAAGAAATACAGCACCTGCTTTAAGTATGGCGGCACTCTGTGCAGAGCAATTATCTAACGGTGAAGATCCCATCTTGATTATTACGCCTGCAGATCAAACCATTCAAAATCAAAAGGCTTTTACTAAAGCCTTGCAAGATTGCATTCAATCGGTGGAAGCAATACCAAACTCAATTGCTATTTTGGGCATTACTCCAACCGCGCCAGAAACTGGCTATGGCTATATTCAGCGTGCAGAGAGCAAAGATTTAAATAATGCTTACGGGGTTAAGCGTTTCGTGGAGAAGCCTGATAGCAAGACTGCGCAGGCCTATTTAGCCGAAGGCTCCTATCTTTGGAATAGCGGTATGTTTGTTTTGAAGGCGAGCACTTGGTTGGCTGCTTTAACAGAATTTAGGCCTGATATCAGCGAGGCATCACAAAAGGCATGGCAGACAAAATCAGAAGATGCTTCTGGTGGTGTAGGCTTTATTCGTCCCGGCAAGGAGGAATTTAAAGCGATTCCAAGTGAGTCTATTGACTATGCTGTGATTGAGAAATGCCCTCAGTCGAACTTTCCTATCAAAATGGTTGAGCTCGATGCCGGCTGGAATGATCTAGGCGCATGGGATGCAGTCTGGCAAGTGGGTCAGCAAGATCAAGATGGTAATGTGACTAGTGGCGATACATTACTTACTAATTCGAAAAACTCATTAGTGCATGCCAGCAGTAGATTAGTCAGTGTTGTTGGTGTGGAAAATCTGGTGATTGTCGAGACAGCTGATGCAGTATTAATTGCTGACAGAAAAAATAGCCAAGACGTTAAAAGTATTGTGACTAAGTTAGAAGCCCAGGGTAGAGAAGAAAAGAATCTACACCGTAAAGTGGCAAGACCATGGGGCTGGTATGACAGTGTTGATGAAGGTGAGCGCTTTAAAGTAAAACGCATTCAGGTCAAGCCAGGAGCAAGCCTCTCCCTACAAATGCATCATCACCGTGCAGAGCATTGGATTGTGGTGAAGGGTACGGCAGAGATTACCAATGGTGATCAAGTCATTACCCTGACTGAAAATCAAAGTACCTACATCCCGCAGGGGCAAACGCACCGATTAGCCAATCCTGGCGAAACACCTTTAGAAATTATTGAGGTGCAGTCTGGTAGCTATCTGGGCGAAGATGACATCGTGCGCTTTGAAGATACCTATGGGCGTAATTAAAATACTATTAGAAACTACAAGTAAAATTGTGATTCTAAGATAAACGGCAAAAAAGCGAGAAGAGCATGGGTGCATCACAAAAAGTAGCCTTAATCACAGGTATTACAGGCCAAGACGGTTCTTATCTTGCAGAGTTTCTATTAGAAAAAGGCTACATCGTTCACGGCATTAAACGTCGTGCCTCTTCTTTTAATACCGAGCGCATTGATCATATCTATCAAGACCCACATATCAATCATCCGGATTTAATTCTGCATTACGGTGATTTAACCGACACCAGCAATCTGGTGCGCATCATTCAAGAGTGTCAGCCTGATGAGATTTATAACCTGGGCGCTCAATCTCACGTTGCCGTTTCTTTTGAGTCCCCCGAATACACTGCTGATGTGGATGCCATGGGTCCACTTAGAATGCTCGAGGCCATCCGCATTCTTGGCCTAGAAAAGAAAACCCGTTTTTACCAAGCGTCTACTTCCGAGCTCTATGGTCTAGTACAAGAAATCCCGCAAAAAGAAACAACGCCTTTCTATCCTAGAAGCCCATACGCAGTTGCCAAGATGTATGCCTACTGGATTACGGTGAATTATCGTGAGGCGTATGGCATATACGCCTGTAACGGCATCTTGTTTAACCATGAGTCTAAGCGCCGAGGTGAAACCTTCGTTACTCGTAAAGTGACTCGCGGTCTTGCCAATATTGCCCAAGGCCTTGAGAAATGCTTATACATGGGCAATATCGATGCCCTGCGTGACTGGGGTCATGCTAAAGACTATGTGCGCATGCAATGGCTAATGCTTCAACAAGATAAGCCAGAAGACTTTGTGATCGCTACTGGGGTGCAGTTCACAGTCCGTGAATTTATTACCCGAAGCGCTAAACAATTAGGTATCACTCTCAAGTTCGAGGGCAAAGCTGAGAATGAAAAGGCGATTGTGGCTAGCATTGAAGGCGATAAAGCCCCAGCCTTAAAAGTGGGTGATGTCATTGTTCAGATCGATCCACGTTACTACAGACCAACTGAAGTGGAGACGCTCTTGGGTGATCCTACTAAAGCTAAAGAAAAACTCGGTTGGGTTCCTGAGATTACCCTTGATCAAATGATTGTAGAAATGGTGGCAAATGATCTGGATCAAGCAAAGCAGCATGCCCTGCTGAGTAAGCATGGATTCTCGGTTGCTGTAGGAAAAGAGAATTAATCATTGATAAATAGTAGATAAAAAAGAATAAGCATCCACGTGAGCAATGATTTAACTCAAAAGATTTATGTTGCCGGTCATCGCGGCATGGTTGGCTCAGCAATTGTGCGTAATCTGCAAGCTAAGGGCTACACCAATATAGTCACCAGAACTCATGCTGAACTTGATTTAACGAATCAAGCTGCGGTACAGGCCTTCTTTAAAGAAGAGAAACCTGATCAAGTGTATTTGGCTGCCGCTAAGGTTGGTGGTATTTATGCGAATAATACCTTTCCCGCAGAGTTTATTTATCAAAACCTCATGATGGAGGCAAATGTCATCCATCAGGCTTTCGTTAGTGGGGTTAAAAAACTACTCTTCTTAGGTTCGAGCTGCATCTATCCTAAGTTAGCGCCGCAGCCAATGAGTGAAGATGCTCTTCTCACTGGTAAGTTAGAGCCAACGAATGAGCCCTATGCCATTGCCAAAATTGCTGGTATTAAGATGTGTGAGAGCTACAACCGTCAATATGGCGATAGCCATGGAATTGATTACCGCTCAGTAATGCCGACCAATCTCTATGGTCCTGGTGATAACTATCATCCTGAAAACAGCCATGTCATTCCTGCACTGATTAGAAGATTTCATGAAGCTAAAGTAGGTAATGCTCCTGAAGTTGTGATCTGGGGAACGGGAACCCCGAGACGCGAGTTTCTCTATGTTGATGATATGGCGGCTGCATCAGTATTTGTGATGGATCTCGATAAGGCGACCTACGATAGCCAAATAGAATCAATGCAAAACCATATTAATGTGGGTTTTGGTAGTGATGTGACTATTGCAGAATTGGCAAAAGCAGTTGGAGATGCAGTAGGTTACGAAGGAAAGATTAACTTTGATATAACAAAGCCTGACGGGTCGCCTAGGAAGTGGATGGATTCTTCCCGGCTTAATAATTTAGGTTGGAAGGCTAAGGTAGATTTGACGCAAGGTTTGCAAGAAGCTTATCAAGAGTTTTTATCGCGGTGAATTCGACTTCAGTCATTATTGATCAAGTTATTTGTGTCTGCTGTAAAAGGGATGCGCAGGCCTGGGAGATTGCATCTTCTTACATTGTTCGCAACCTAAAGGCCAGGCATTACAAGGTTTATGTTCCCGATGCTGATCTTGAGTTATTCCAAGAAATTTCCTCAAAACCTTTTCAGGTCATTGGTGAGTCAATTTACACATCACAATTTGCCGCCGAAATAAAACGGCGACTCGATGCAAAAATTGCATCGCAATTTGGCTGGTACTTACAGCAGTTTATTAAGCTATCAGCGGTCAATGATTGCTTGCCAGATGAGATTGTCTTGATATGGGATGCTGATACTATTCCCTTAAAACCCCTCAGTTTTATCGACCACCAAGGGCGCTTGATTTACTACAAGGGGGCTGAATATCATCACCCTTATTTTGAGACAGTGATGCGTCTATTGCACTTAAGCAAAAAAATTAGATTCTCATTTATTGCGCAGTGCTTTGTTCTAAAAGCGGGTTGGTTACAAGAGTGTTTTCGTGAAATCGAATTGAGGCACGGCATGCCTTGGGTTCCAGCCTTGCTAAATAGCATAAGGTTTGATGAGGGCAATAGCTTTTCTGAATATGAAATTATAGGAACCTTTATATCTCATCGACATAGCTCAGAAATTGTATATACCGATAGAAAATGGTTGCGTTTGGGAAATTCTGCAATTGGACACCCCGCATTCTTGGGCCCCAATATTATTGCCGACCAATTGAATGATTATGACTATGCTAGTTTTGAGAAGTGGGATAAGGCTAAGCCTTACTTTTTAAAGGTTTCGTTGCCTTATTTCTTTAGGGTTTACTTGCCTTCATTGTTCAAATCCAAAAACCAAAGATAAACTCCTATTAAGCCATGCAGAAAAAATGCGCCTCCATTATTTTTGTCCATTCGGGTGAGAGTCCACCTCCAGAATATTTAACAAATGCCCTTGTGATTGCAGCAAAAGTTGCGCCACAATCCCAGGTTTATGCCTTGGTTAATAAATCTCATGTTGGAGATTTGGAGCGAGCTCTGCAGGCTGATCTTGGAGATTCCGATAATCCGCTACGAAATATTAAGTTTGTGGCAATTGAGGATATTCCGCAAAGCGATATAACTATGCATTTTACCAAAAATGCTGCCCTAGATCGTAGCTTTAGGAATGGATTCTGGTTTTCTGCCTCATACCGCTTCTTTGTGCTGGCTGACTTTATTCACTTCAAGGGGCTGGAGAACTGCATTCATCTTGAAAATGATGTTGTCTTGTATTTTGACCCTAGTGAAAAGCTAGAGCAATTTATCAGCTTTGCTACGTTTGCGGTGCCGGTCGATAGAGTGAGGGCGATTCCCGGGATTGTTTGGCTAAAAGATGCATCGATTGCATCTGAGCTGGTTCAATTTATTGCGGATCGTTTGGATGCAAATGATATGGATTCCTTGGGTGCGTTTGCCATGCGAAGGGATCTAGGGGCTAAGCCGCTCCCTACAATACCTTTGGAATATGCCAAGTCTAAAGACTTGGACCTTGATAGATATTGTCAGGGCATAGATGTATTTGGCGGCATTTTTGATGGTGCGGCAATTGGTCAATATGTTGGTGGCGTTCACTGGATGAATGACCCATCTGATACACGATTTTTTGAAAATGAAAGCAGCGACTTTCATTTAAGAGACTGCCGTTTTTCATGGGAGTATGAGCGGTTTTATAGATCTCCATTCATTAGTTTCGATGGTGTATGCACCAAAGTACTAGCTCTGCATGCACACTCTAAGGATTTGTTGGGGGTATCTCCCTTTAACTCAGGGGTTCCGAGCAATATTGAGTCGATGTTAACGGGGGAAAGAATTCAGGCGTTGGCTGATCTGACGATTAGCTCTGCTGGAGTTACTGCTTTTCATGGGCGAGAAAAGATTCAGACGCCTACGGTTTTAGAAATTACCGAAAAAGAAGAAAAGAAGTGGTTTAAGAAAAAACGCTTTGAGCTTCCACCTAATTTGGATTTTTTAAAGGCCTGTCAGGGCGCAAAGGTTATTTTTGTTTATACCCATTTGCTAGCTTATTTTAAAAGTTTTGTTGCCCCACGACTGCATGAACCATTTGTATTGCTAACGCATAATTCAGACCATGGTGTAGGTCTAGCGGATTTGGATTTATTAAATCACCCATCCTTGGTGGCATGGTATGCGCAAAATTGTGAAACCAGTCATACAAAGTTACATGCTTTGCCAATTGGTTTAGCGAATAGCCAGTGGGGGCCAACACGAGTTTCTGAGGTCTTTGATGCTGGGCATGTGTATCAAAAAACAAAAAACCTTTACGTTAACTTTAGTGCGAGCACTCACTCTGCGCGTCAATCAATTATTGACGTTGTCTCAAATATCCCGGATGTCACCATGGGAGCATCAGTGGGTTTTGAACAATACATTACTCAAGTAGCCGAACATCGTTTTTGCTTATGCCCCAGGGGTAACGGTATTGATACTCATCGTTTTTGGGAGGCTCAGTATGTTGATACGATTCCCGTCTTGCTCAAGCAAGATTGGACTTCGGCTTACTCCAATTTACCGGTTTTGCTTGTAGATGCTTGGGAAGATCTTTTGCGGTTAAATTGGGAAGAAGGCTATATTCGAAGATCTACTAGCAACTTTGACCGAAAAACACTAACCCTTGAGTATTATCGTCAGCAATTGCTTGCCAATATATGAAAATAAAATTCCGTCACTCTAATTTTCGAAGAGCCCTTAAGAATTTATTTATATCTGTCAGGAATAATTTAGTAGTGATCGAGCCCAATCTTGGTCTAGGCGATAGTATTGTTTGCTTGGCTTTGGTGCGTGAGTTATCCAGAAAAAATCCTAGAAAATATTATTATTATTGTTGCCTTCATTATTGCTACCATTCGGTGGCATGGATGTTTCAAGATTTAAGTAATGTTTATGTTGTGCCCATTAATGATGGTCGAGAGGCTAGGCAATTATCTGGTTTTTTGAGGGCTCGCTACTTACCCATTGGAGTGATAGGAGTTGATCTCCAGCGCTTCGATGCTTATTTTTATGAGCAACACCATGTTGCATTTGAAAAACGTTGGCTAGATTGTGCGGTATCGCCGGGACCCCAATCAGAGGCGCTCTATGAAAAGCTTAATCCTAATCATGAGCCCTACCTTTTGGTATGTAATCAAGAGTCTACAAAAATATTTTATGATTTGAAAATTTCTAATCCAGAAAATAAACTCATTATTTGGGTTCATCCTGCGACAAACAACATCTTTGATTGGGCTAAGCTGGCTTTGCTAGCCGATGAGATTCACTCTATAGACACCTCATTTGTACATTTTTTAGAGAGCTTATTTCAGCAAGAGGGCTCCAAGCAGTACATGAAGCCTTTTTATTACCATCTAGCGCGTAAGAGTAATACGGAGTTTACTCGCCGCCTTCCTTGGCAGGTGATCCAGTATTAAAGTAAGTTCTTTATATCACCTAAGTCGACAATAATTTGGCTTGAGAAATGATGGTGACTAGGCAAGCCAGTGGTTTTGCATTCAATATATTTTGTTAGGTAGGCTTTGAAGGCATTATAAATGCCACCGCCAGCAAACTCTTCTTGACTTAGTTGATCCCAACCTTTTGAAGAGAGTATGTAAAAAGGTTTATTTCTAGCAATTAAAATATTATGAGTAATCGAGCCATTTTCAGAGACGACGAGATCGGCCTCCCGAAGAATCGTTAGACATTGCTCGAATGTTATCTGATCTGGCCTGCAGATATAAAATCCTTCGCCCTTTACAAATTCAATGACCTCATCAATATTTGCAATGCGCTCTGAACGCCCACTTGTTAAAAACACTTTTTTAAATGAAGTATTGTCAGCAGGTAAGGATGCTTTGGTTTCGCCAAAGATTTGCGTGCAAAGCGATAGGTTTTGCCACGAACTCATTCTGGGAAATTGGCAGGCATTTGTAAAAATAAGATTATTTTCAAGAGCAAGTTTGGAATCGATCTTTTGCAAGCGTTCGGGATTGCCGTATTTGGTGATCACATGATCAAAAGAGTTTGGGGCTATATAAAATAATTTTCTCTTGGATGGTAGTTTTGCTTTTGATAGGGCGATGATGGCACCTAGGCAATCTCCTGAAAAATGACCAAAATGGGTGGTGTAGTAGGGTAGAAGTACGGCGGGTTCGTCTACCGTGATGCATGGCTTATTCCGTTGATGCTTCACATTCCCCCTCATATCCTTGAGGAATGAAGCTGTATTGTGAAATCCCATACTATCTTCAAGCGCAACCGTAGCAATCGAGGGGTTTGTTAGATCTGTGCTATCGCCAAAGTTAAAAGAGCGAAGCTCTACCCGCTTACCAGCATCGGCAATTTGTAGATTTAGTAAATCAAAAATAGCTACTGGTATGAAGGTGGTGCGGCATTCTGCTAGCCCAGTGATCGATTCTTTGAATTGGAATACCTCTAGGCGCTTTTTTAGTCCGGTAAGTAAATTCTGAAAGGCGGATTCGGTATTCATGATGTACTTAAAAATGTATGGAGCAAGATTAATTTAGATACCAAACTCAGCATCACGGCTAAGGCGGGGTAATATAAGATAATAGTAACAAAGCCATACGCACCTTAAATCATGCCTAAAGAAGTCGACCCTCATTACCAGTATTCCCCCAATCTCAGATCAGAGGTAAGCGCATTTTTGCCAGCTAACTATCAAAAGGTTTTAGAGGTGGGCTGTAGCTATGGCACATTTCGAAAGAATCTCGAACAAGCTAATGAATACTGGGGTATTGAACCTAATGTGGTAGTTGCCAATGAGGCTTCCCAACACTTGGATAAGGTGCTCTCGGGGTTGTTCGAGGAGGTTTTAGATCAACTTCCTGATGCATATTTTGATCTGGTCATTTGCAATGATGTTATTGAACATATGGCTGATCCCGACCAATTTTTGGAGCTAATAAAACTAAAGATGTGTCCTGGCGCTTCTTTGGTTGGGTCTATACCAAACGTAAGGCATATCTCCAATTTAAAGGGATTGCTGATTCAAAAAGATTGGCAGTATGAAGATGCTGGAATTCTAGATAGAACGCATTTGAAATTCTTTACCCAAAAGAGTTTGAAAAATCTCTTTTTAAGGCATGGTTTTAGGATCGACAAAATATCGGGTATCAACGATATTTCATCAAGGGCATTTTTCCCAAGAGTATTTGCAAGGCTGCTTTATCTCATCCTTGGTGATGACATTCGCTATGTTCAGATTGGCTTTAGGGTAAATCCATAACCCTTCACTTCCCATCTATTTCTATGGTCTATAAAAATCTTTCTCGATTAATCATTTAACTATGAGTAATCAATCCTTGATCCAACAGCCCCGCATAATTCCTTCATTCATTATTTGGGTGCAGGTGTTGATGTTTGCGATCTTGTATGCGGTTTGGGCATTACCTGAAACTATTTTGATACGACATATTTGTTTGATTGTTGGAGCGCTCCTAGGGGCTTACGAGATTTACCAATATCGAGCAGTGCTTTTTACTAAATACGCATTACCAATTTGGCTTGTTCTGGGGCTATTTGCGTGGGCTAGCTTTCATCTATTATTTTTGAGTCATGATTTTGCTCTGCAGCTTGAGGAATACACCAGCATTTGGAAACGTACTGCCTTAGGAGCTATATTTGCTCTAGGCCTGGGTCTTGCATTAAGTGGCCAAGACCCTAAAAAACAAAGCATCTATTGGCCTGTTTTTTATTTTGGACTATTGGCTCCAACCCTAATTTATATTCTGAAATATTGCTTGACTCACAATGGATCAAACTGGGGAATCAATGCGCCAGAGTATCTAAGGTTGCATTACGGCTCACTTCCCTTCTACGTTCCTAAAACTGCCTATGTATGTTTTTGTTTGCCCACCCTGGCTGTTGCGCTTGGACAGCTCAAGCGCAACATTAGCAGTCATATTTGGCTAAGCTGGGATAACGTCATATATGGAATGACTATCCCAGCGGTGTTCTTTGTGTTCTATGGTGAGAATATTAAGAATGGAGTGATATACGGAGCCTTTCTGATGCTGATCTTTTCAACCCAGGTATTTTTGGTTGACTTTAAAAAGCATTGGATTCAAAAGACGCTTCTTGCCGCCATTCTATTGATTGCTGGGGCAGGATTTATAGTCAATCACATTCAAAAGAATGCATCATGGCAAACTTTTGCTGTAGACGCAAAAATCGCGATCGATACTGATCGTTACGATCACTGGAAATTTAATGGTGCCAAAGGCTATCCCAATAATGAGTTTGGCGCGATGGTGTCAATTACTAATTACGAACGCATTGCTTGGGGCAAGGAAGGCCTTTTGTTATTAACTCAAAATCCCCTGGGATTTGGTTTGATTGAGCGCTCTTTTGGGCATTTAGCTAAAAAGGTCTGGCCCGAGTCCCTTTTGCATCAAAGCCACAGCGGCTGGCTTGATCTGGCCTTGGGAATCGGTATCCCTGGAATTGCTCTGGTTTTGGGGTCACTGGCACTAGCCATGAAGCAGTTATACCGACTTGATTTACCAGAAAATATCCCAAAATCAGCCCTTAATCGGGCTCAAAGTCCTTTTAAAGCCCCTTGGCTATCCTGTTGCTGGTGGATTTTGTTAGCTAGCCTGGTAATGTGGTGTACCACCGAGATTAGCCAAAAAGTCTTTCTTGATAGCCTGATTTTCTGGGTTGCTTTAGCTTCTAGCTTGGCCGCTGGCACGCGCTTTAGGCGCCTAAATCTTAGTCATTTAGGGCCGGGCAGCCCCAATTAGTTGAGTCCTAGCTAGAATTAGATGAATCTACTTTTTATAATGAGATAATTGAGATACTTTTAGTGCGCAAAATTAAGATTATTTAATTTTGGCTTGTACCCCATAATTGACTGCAAATGCACATGAATCAACCCTCGACCGACTTTCAGCAACGCTCTTACCCTGAGAATGAAGCAGAAATTTCTCTCTTGGATATCGTTAATTTCCTGCAAGCTTCTTGGAAAAAACTAATCTTAGCTTCAGTAGTGGGGGCAGTCTTAGGTTTGGGCGGGTGGTTTGTTCTAGGCAGCTACTCTGCGGAGTATGTTTTATTAAATAATAATAATAATAATAATAATAATAGCTACGCCCTAGACCTTGTTTCGTGGAAGATGCTCCAAAAAAGCCTGCCTAATTTAGCCGATCAAATGATTGAGGAAAACAAGGCCCCAGAAAATCAAGCGTCCCTTTTTAGGGCAATGAGTAGTGATGCGTGGTGGCAAAAAAATGCAGTGCCTAGCTATGCGCTATCAAAAGCCGATACCAAAGATTTGGCCGGCATTAGCAAGGATTTAGATGCTGCTTCAACCACTATTTTGAATTTAACACTGACTGCCACAGGCTCATCCAAGGAGCAATCGATTGATAATGCGCGCGCAGTAAGTCAATTTTTACGATCTGGCGGCGCCTATTTACAGTTGCGCTCCTTGCTCAATGGTTATGAGAGTCAAACAATCAGTACTGCCGCTGAAGTGCAGCAAAAAATAGCCAATGCTCAAATTGAACTTGGATACCAACGAGAGCGTGTCAAAGCTTTGGAGGAGCTGCACAAGCGTTACCCAAATAGTCCCACAGGAATAACGGTAAATCAGCAGTTGGAATCTGGAAGCACGAATGGCAAGTATCTGCCACTAACGTCTCAAATCATCGCTGCAAATACCGACATTAATCAGTCCAAGGAAGACATTGTTCGCCTTCAAAGACGTTTGGACCAAATTGCTCTGACCAAAACTTTCTTAGACCAAGCGTTGCCACTGCAAGACCAAACGTTTGATGGTTTAGTCTTAGATAAACAGCTACTAGAGATCGAATCAAGCCTACGCGCTAAGTTAGCAAGCGACGATAGCAATGGCGTCGAGTTCTTAAATGAATTACATGCCCAGCTACTTGCTATCCAAGTGCGCTTCACTAAGGGATTAGAGGCCAATACCGCGCCCACTTCCAGCGGCAAAAAGGGCATGACCAAATCGACGGTTGGCGGCTTAGCGGCAGCGTTCTTCTTGATGCTGTTAGTGCTTCTGGGCGGGCGGGTCTGGCAAACGATTAAAAGCGGTGGTGCTAAGTGAAGATCTGGGCCAAGGTAGTGGATCGAGATCGGGCATTAGCGGGCTTGAGCTTCAATTGAGTAATTAGTTAGGACGCCAATAATTGGAATTTTCAGGACAGTCCATTGACCATTCAATGAAGCGGCTATGGCGTCATATTAATCGGCGTCGACGTCTTCAGTTTGCTCTACTGCTTATATTGATATGTTTAGGATCATTTGCAGAGATCATTAGCATCGGTGCAGTATTACCTTTTCTTACAATTTTGGCTTCGCCAAGCCGCGTCTTTGACCTGCCAGCT
Source organism: Polynucleobacter sp. MG-28-Ekke-A2 (assembly GCF_035012985.1). Taxonomy (NCBI): domain Bacteria; kingdom Pseudomonadati; phylum Pseudomonadota; class Betaproteobacteria; order Burkholderiales; family Burkholderiaceae; genus Polynucleobacter; species Polynucleobacter sp. MG-28-Ekke-A2. The sequence continues at coordinate 250,858 of NZ_JAYGQU010000002.1, forward strand.
GCGCAACCTCTTATCAGTTATTTCAATATCAAGTCGCCGGATCAGCTTCTGGCGCCACTATCAATAATTTTTGGGGTAGCAGTTATTTTGACTGGATTTATGCGCATGGTTCTTCTTTGGGCAAGCACTCGCTTATCTTTTGCTGCGGGTGCTGACCTTAGTAATGGTATTTACAGGCGCACCCTTTACCAGCCCTACTCAACCCACATTGCACGAAACAGTAGCGAGATAATTAACGGAATTTCAAATAAGGCAGATGTAGTTATTAATAGCATCATCATGCCAATATTGACTCTATTGAACTCTGTTGTAGTTTTAGTTTTTATTTTGACTGCATTACTTTTTGTCGATCCGAGAGTGGCAATTGCAGCATTTGGCGGTTTTGGAATTATTTACGTTCTAATTATTCAAACCACGCGAAAGCGCCTTTTGGAAAATAGCAAAACTATTTCACGTGAGTCAAACCATGTTTTCAAATCCCTTCAGGAGGGTTTGGGTGGTATACGAGATGTATTGATAGACGGCAGTCAAGAGGTTTTTTGTCAGGTATATAGGAGTGCAGACGAGCGATTAAGAATGGCGCAGGGAAATAATCTGTTTATTAGCCATAGCCCACGTTATGGCATGGAAGCGCTTGGAATTGTGCTGATCATTTGCTTGGCCTATGTAATGTCGAAAAGTGCAGATGGCGCAGATGCAGCCATTCCTATCTTAGGCGCACTAGCCTTAGGTGCGCAACGATTGTTACCAGCGTTACAGCAAGCTTATGGGGCATGGTCTAACATCAAAGGAGGTCAGGTTTCCTTGGATGACACGCTTGATCTTTTGGACCAACCACTTCCGGCTTATTCCGATCAAGTCGAAGTTTCACCGCTAAAGTTTGAAAATTCTATCGTGATGCACGGCATTTCGTTTCGTTACACGGAAGATACGCCATGGGTAATTCAGGAAATAGATTTAGAGGTAAAAAAAGGGAGTCGGATTGGATTTATTGGTGAAACAGGGAGTGGAAAGAGTACATTGATTGACATTGCTATGGGGCTGTTATTGCCAACGAAGGGCCAGTTGCTTGTTGATGGTGTTTTAATAACTGAAGTAAATGCACGTAACTGGCAGCCCCATATCGCTCACGTGCCCCAGGCAATATATTTAGCCGATAGTAGCATTGCGGAAAACATTGCCTTTGGATTACGCAAGGAAGATATAGACTACCACCGAGTTATAGAGGCCGCTAGACAGGCGCAAATTTCTGACATCATTGAAAAATTGCCTAACAAATATCAGACATTGGTTGGGGAGCGCGGAGTTCGCTTATCAGGCGGTCAGCGCCAGAGAATTGGTATAGCAAGGGCTTTGTATAAGAAGGCTAATGTCATTATTTTTGACGAGGCCACTAGCGCGCTTGACGGAGGCACTGAAGAGGCAGTAATGCAAGCCATAGAGGGTTTGAGTAAAGATTTAACTATTTTTATTATTGCCCACCGTCTAACTACTTTAAAAAAATGTGACCGAATAATAGAATTAAAAAATTCTAAGATAAGTAATGTGAGCACATATGCTTCTTTAGTTAGCCAAATATCTACAACAGAAAAAACTAATGAGCGTTGAGAAATGATATCCGTTATTGTGTTTACAAAAGACAGGCCAATGCAGTTAGATGCATATTTGGAGAGCTTAATGCATTACTCCAAGTTGAATGAGAGACAAATTTCAATAATCTACAAAGAAAATAAAAAAATAAATTATAAAAAGGTGATTGAAAAGTACTCCAATTGCAATTGGATATACGAAGATAATTTTTATGAAGATTTAATTAAGGCAATCGCTCTTTCTGAAGAGTACATTGTTTTTGGTTGCGATGACGTTGTTTTCAAAAATAGCCTACCAATTGAATATGCTGAAAGTTTATTAAAAAATAGCAAGGAAATTTTTGGATTTAGTTTTAGACTCGGGAAAAATATTAAACCGATCCCAAATTCGGTCTTAAGGATAGGTCAACATATGGAATGGGAGTGGGCTGGCGTTACTGAGGCCCATTACAATTATCCCTGGGAGTTGGATTGCACACTTTATAGAAAGGGTGATATTCAGAATATTTTGAATAGCTTTGATGGGAAAATGACCCTGTAAATAAATTTGTGTAAGTTCCCTCGGCCAATTAACCTTCACAGAAGGATAGCCACATGGAACATCACACAATGGATCGTAGTAAATTACAAGCCTTAGCCAACGAACTAGCCAAGGATCTCAAAACCCCAGAAGATTTAAATATGCTCTCTCAGGAGCTAGTTAAGCTCACTGTAGAGGCAGCCTTAAA